>JAYTIG010000093.1:0-15495 GCA_043731995.1 Hyphomicrobiales bacterium | reverse complement strand
CAGTGCGTCAACGACGCGGCCAAGCAGTTCCTTGCCAACGGGCACTTCCACGATGGCGCCGGTGCGCTTTACGGTGTCACCTTCTTTGATGTCGCGGTCAGCGCCGAAAATAACCACGCCGACATTGTCGGTTTCGAGGTTCAGCGCCATGCCCTTGATGCCGCCGGGAAATTCAACCATTTCACCGGCCTGCACATTATCAAGGCCGTGCACACGGGCAATGCCGTCACCCACCGAGAGAACAGTTCCGATTTCAGCAACATCAGCATCCTTGCCGAAGTCCTTGATCTGCTTCTTGAGGATTGATGAAATTTCGGCGGCGCGAATATCCATGTCAGCCGGTTCCCTTCATTGCAACTTTGAGGTTTGAAAGTTTTGTTTTGAGCGAATTGTCGATGAGCGTCGAACCGATTTTCACAGTCAGGCCACCGAGAATGGAAGAATCCACTTTCGTGAGAAGCTGCACATCCTTGCCCACGCGGGCATTCAGGGCGGCGGCAAGGTCCTTTAGTTGTGCGGGCGAAAGCTTTTCAGCAGACGTTACCTCGGCAACCATCTCGCCCTTGTCTTCGGCCACAAGGGCCTGAAAGGCGGTGATTGCATCTGGCAAAACCGCCAGGCGGCGGTTGTCACACAGCAACTTTACGAAGTTCAAGGCAAGGCCGGTGAGGCCACCTTTGGCCGCCAGCGCATCAATGGCAGCCATCTGGTCGTCCGTCTTGAAAACCGGTGAGGTGAGCAGACGCTCCAAATCGCTTGATTCAACAATTGATTTGGAAAGGCCATCAAGGGCCTTGGATGTGGCGGGAACCGCCTTTTCCTCTGTTGCGAGGTCAAACAGCGCACTGGCATAACGCCCCGCCACCCCGCTTGTCATCAGTTGTGCCGCCACGAGCAAACTTTCTTGATTGTTAGATTGACGCGCGTGCCTGCTATCACATGAAAATCAGGCTGGCAACGTGGATTCGAAGCTAAAGCGATCGACGTCAAAAATAGCGTGCCTAGAATGAAAAAACCCGGCAAGCAAGCTTGCCGGGTTCCATCGTCAGGGCCCGCTGAACAGCGGGTGATTTTGTTATTCAAGCCCCGTCAGTAGGCCGCCTTGCGGGCCACAACGGCAATATTGGCGCGCTGGATGCCAAGATCACTGAGCTGGCGGTTCGAGAGCGCGGAAAGCTCAACAACGGTTTTCTTGTAGGCATTGCGCTTGGTGATGCGCGATTTGAGAACTTCAAACATTTCTAAAACTCCTTTCGAGTTTCAATTCAGAATTCGGCTGGCACATCAGGGGGCAGATTCGCTTCTGCCGCACGCGCCTGCGGTGCCAGGAAACACCCCTTAGAGGGTGGCTTGGCGGGCGTGAGCGGCGATGTTGGCGCGCTGAATGCCCAAGTCGCTCAGCTGGCGGTTGCTCAGCGAGGACAATTCGGCAACGGTCTTTTTATAGGCATTGCGCTTGGTGATGCGCGATTTGAGAACTTCAAACATTTAAAACTCCTTTCGAGTTTCCACTTCAGTCAGTCCGTAAATCACTCATTTTGATCTACGCCAATCAATTTATGTGCACTGCAGCAAAGTTTCAAGCGCAAAATGCGCATGGCTGACATTCTATATTATTTGCAGAATGATATTAAGTAGTTGCACTTTACAAAGCGTTTTTAGTGCAATGCACAAAATTGCCATTTGATCGCCAAAATTCTGCCAAACTTCAATTGGTTTTAACCATTCTGAGGTGCGAACAGCAAATTGGAGTGGGAATGAGCAACGGGTGTTGCGGTCAAAGGCGGTCTCGCTGGATGACGCTTCGGCCTTGCCGCCAGCCCACATGGCTCAAGGGCGGAATGCCCGGCCAGGTGCAGCAGGGAACAAACGGAAATAAAAAAGCCCGGCGCGGGAGGAATTGCGCAGGGCCACTTTGCTCGATTAGCTCCGGGAGGAAATGGGGCTTTCGAGCTGATAGCGTTTAATGCCCATGTCAGCCAAATCGGCATCGGACAGGCGCAGATAAAGGGGTTCAGCCTGTCGTTTTGCCGGTTTGACCCTTTTATTCAGAAGGAACCGGCCAAACATGATCATCGAGCCGCTTCGCGGGCAACACGGGCGATGTCGCCACGGGCAATGCCCAAGTCAGTCAATTCGCGGTTGGTCAGGGCCTGGAGCTCATTCACCGTGCGGCTATAGCGCTTCCAGGTGGTGATACGGGATTTAAGAACGTCAAACATCGAATTTCTCCTTCGAAGAAATAAGTTGTGATGAAATTAGCGTGCCGCGTCGCGGGCAATGCGCACGATATCGGCGCGGGCAATGCCCAGATCAGCCAGTTCGCGGTTGGTGAGAGACTGGAGCTCGGTAACCGTGCGGTTATAGCGCTTCCAGGTGTTGATACGAGACTTGAGAACTTCAAACATTATAATACTCCTTTTCCTTTTTCCTAATCGAAGGAACTTCGTCTTTCGCTTACGAAAGGTAACATAGGTGCAGTGCAACAAAAAGAGAAATGCAAAATTTGCATACCTAGTAATACACTAGAAAATTCAATCGTTTATAATTTGGTAACAAAGCCAAAAGCTTATATTGCGCTGCCATAATTTTGCTCAATTCTGCCCAAAATCCCGCCAAACAGTTAACCCCCGTTAAGCATGATCCTTGCCCGATTTTTTACCCTTGCCCGCCTAGAATGCTGCAAATTCAAGGGGCTGGCTTTGCTCGATAATTCTGAACATCAGATTTTTGACTTCACTGAGACTTTTGCCGAACTTGCCACTCAAAATGGCATTGAAAACGCCAACAAGATCCAGGAGGCCAATGAAGCGGACCTGAAAGAAGCCCTGAAATCGGCTGGCGAGGCCGCATATCACTGGAATATTGAGACGGATGAGATTGCCTGGAGTGCCAATGCGCCCGAAATTCTGGGCTGTCCGCTGGCGGCCGTAGCCACGGGGAAGCTCTTTGCCAGCCTGCTGGACACTGAAAATGTCACCAATCGCTATGAAGCGGTGATGAATTCCACAGCCCGGGACGAAGGCCGCGGCGTTCCTTTTCAAATTGAATATATGTTCCGCTTCGAGGGCCGGCAACACGCCAAACATGTTTGGCTTGAAGACATTGGCCGTTGGCGTGGCGGCCTCGATGGCCTTCCCACGTCGGTCTATGGCACGGTGCGCCGTGTGGATGAACGCCACCAGCGCGACCAGCACCTGAATTTCCTCGGCAATTGCGACCCGCTCACCGGCATGATGAACCGCGGCCGGATGACTGAAGCCCTGGGTGAAGCCATTTCCGTGGCCAAAAAAAGCGAAGGTCAATGTGCCTTTGCCATTGCAGCCGTCAACAACTTGTCCATGGTCAATGAAGCTTACGGCTTTGATGTGGCCGATGAAGTGATTGTGGCCGCTGGCCGCCGCCTGCGCCAGGTGATGCGCGTGGGCGATGGCATTGCCCGCTATTCCGGCGGCAAGTTTGGCATCATTCTCAATGATTGCAGCCTTGAAGAGCTGGACGCTGCCATGCGCCGTTTTCTCTCTGCCATCCGGGACAACGTGATCGAAACAGGCAAAGGCCCCGTCTGGGCCACGCTGTCGATTGGTGCCATCTGCCTGCCTGAACATGCGGGCAGTTCCATTGCCGCAACCTGCCGCGCCGAGGAAGCCCTGAACGAGGCGCGTAAGCTGCCCTCAGATGGTTATATCGTGTTCCAACCCTCCGAGCGCCGCACGGCCGAGCGCATGCTCAATGCCCGTTGCGCCACCGAGATTGTGAAATGCCTGAAGCAGGAACGCTTCAAACTGGCCTTCCAACCCATTGTGGCCGCCAAAACCGGCAAGGTTGAAATGCACGAAGCCCTCTTGCGCATGCAGGAAGAAGGTGGCGAACTGATCGCCGCTTCCCACCTCATTCCCGTGGCCGAACATCTGGGGCTTGTGCGCCTGGTGGACCGTGCCGTGATGCAACTCATCATCCAGACCCTTCATGCCTATCCGCAATCAAGGCTGGCGATGAATGTATCCGGCACAACAGCCACAGACCCGCACTGGTATGATCAGTTGCTCGATGTCATTAACGCCAATGCGGAAGCCGCCAGCCGCCTCACCGTCGAAATCACAGAAACGGTGGCGCTGAACGATTTGGATTCAACCCGCAACTTTGTCGAAAGCCTGCGCAAGGCAGGCTGCGATGTCGCCATTGATGACTTCGGTACAGGCTACACCTCGTTCCGCAATCTGCGCGAACTGCCCGTCAACATCCTGAAATTGGATGGCACCTTCTGCCGCAATCTGCGCCATGACCGCGACAACGAATATATGGTGCGCAGCCTCATCGACCTATCGCAAAAATTCAATCTCAAAACCATCGCCGAATGGGTTGAAACGGAAGAAGACGCGATTGCCCTTACCGATTGGGGCATTGATTTCCTGCAAGGCAATATTCTGGGCGAGGCAAGCATTGATCCACCCTGGGGCGAACATCGCGGCAATGTGTTTGAGTTGGAAGCCTTCACCCTGGCACAGCCTGTCACTGCAATCGTGACGCAAGAGCCAGAAGTTCTGGCCGCGTCGGAAGAGCCCGCATCCGAGACACAAATGTCTCCGGCGGAATCATTCACTCAAGAGCCATCTGCAGACCGCGATCAGTTTTCAGAAGTTGAAACCATTCAGCCAGAATCAATTGCAGACGCAGAAATGCCCGTCACCATTGAAACACGCGCGCAAGAAACACTGCCTGTGCCGAAAGAAGCACCCGCTTTGGAAGACGGCAGCTTCGAATTGGATTTCAGCGAGATTGATCACAGCATCGCCAATCTGCGCGCCGCACTGTCAGATCTTGGCCGCACTGAAGATGCCCCTTCCTCCGAGAAGGACGCGGCTTAGACAATCTGCCGTTTGATTGGAACTGATCCGCCCCAGTATCGTCATTCCCGCGAAAGCGGGAATCTGTGTTTCGCCAACACTCCGATGAATCTTGGGCTGTTTCGGAACGGTGATGCCCGCTTTCGCGAGCATGACGATTGAGAGCTGGTTTCGTCAACGGTCACAAAAGCTGATCGTCGTCAATAAACTCAAACACCCCTCAGCGCGAAATATTGTCCAGCTTGGTTTGCATGGCAGCCAGCTGATCTTTCAACGCCTGCAAGTCATCCTTGCTTGATAATGGTTGCTCCTGAGGCTTCGGCCCGGGTGCAGCCCCCATGCCAGTGCCAAAACCAGTGCCCATGGCACCGCCCATCACTGTGGCAAAGGGATTGAACATTTTCACCGCTTCATTGAACATGGTCATGTTGCGCTTGGCCTGTTCTTCCATGCCCTTGAAAGGCTCGCCAACCCCAATCGCATCCAGCATCTGCTGGCGGATCTTGCCTTGGTCTTTCATCAGATTGTCGAGTGAGAAATCCAGATAGCCCGGAACAACACCCTGCATCTGGTCGCCATAAAAGCGGATGAGGTTTCGCAGGAAGTTCACCGGCAGCAGATTCTGCGCGCCCTTGTTTTCCTCTTCAAAGATGATCTGGGTGAGAACTGACCGCGTGATGTCGTCGCCGCTCTTGGCATCATAGACCAGAAAGTCCTGCCCATTTTTCACCATCAGGGACAGATCATCCAAGGTCACATAGGTTGATGTGGCAGTGTTATAAAGGCGGCGGTTGGCATACTTCTTGATAACGGTGGCTGGTGCCTTGCTTGCCGGGTTCTGGGCCTGATCTTCACTCACAATCGCACTCCCTTATTCTGCCGAAAACTTGCTCCGTGCAGTGCACATTTGCAAGTGCAAAAAAATCTCGCAATTGCACCCGAAGGCGGGTTAGAGTTCAACCAACAATGCCATTGGGAGAAACAACATGAGCGCCATGAGAGACATCGTCATCGTATCCGCTACCAGAACTCCGGTGGGTTCATTCAACGGCGCCTTGGCCAGCCTCACGGGTGCGCAGCTTGGCGCCATCGCAATCAAATCCGTGTTGGAACGCGCCAAACTGGAAGCTGCTGAAGTAAATGAAGTGATCCTCGGTCAGGTGCTGACTGCCGCCCAGGGCCAGAATCCGGCGCGGCAAGCCGCCATCAATGCCGGCATTCCCAAGGAAGCCTCCGCTTGGGGCCTCAATCAGGTTTGCGGCTCGGGCCTGCGTGCCGTGGCACTTGGTGCCCAGCAGATCATCACGGGTGATGCCGCCCTTGTCATTGCGGGCGGCCAGGAATCCATGAGCAAATCCGCCCACGCCGCGCATCTGCGTGATGGCGTGAAAATGGGTGATTGGAGCTTCATCGACACCATGATCCGCGATGGCCTATGGGATGCCTTCAACGGCTATCATATGGGCACAACGGCTGAGAATGTTGCCAGGCAATGGCAGATCACGCGTGAGGCGCAGGATGAACTGGCCGTGAAATCCCAGAACAAGGCTGAAGCCGCACAAGCCGCTGGCAAGTTCAGGGATGAAATCACCGCCGTCACCATTTCGGGCCGCAAGGGCGATGTGATCGTGGCCGACGATGAATATATCAAGAAGGGTGTCACCATGGATTCCGTGGCCAAGCTGCGCCCCGCCTTCTCGAAAGATGGCACAGTCACCGCCGCCAATGCCTCAGGCATCAATGATGGTGCAGCCGTCGTTTTGCTGATGAGCGCAGCGGAAGCCGCCAAGCGCGGCCTCACACCTCTCGCACGCATCGCGTCCTTTGCCACCGCTGGTGTTGATCCTGCAATCATGGGCACAGGCCCCATCCCGGCCTCCCGCGCCGCATTGAAAAAGGCGGGCTGGAACGCCGCTGATCTTGATCTCGTCGAAGCCAATGAAGCCTTCGCCGCGCAAGCCTGCGCAGTAAACAAGGACATGGGCTGGGACCCGGCCAAGGTGAATGTCAACGGCGGCGCCATCGCCATCGGCCACCCCATCGGTGCCTCAGGTGCGCGCATCCTCAACACGCTGCTGTTCGAGATGAAGCGCAGCAACGCCAAGAAAGGCCTGGCCACCCTCTGCATCGGCGGCGGCATGGGTGTTGCCATGTGTGTAGAGCGGTAGGCGCAACAAACAAAAAGGCCAAAGTTGCGAGAGCTTCAATTTAATCGGCCTTCTCTCGTTGAACGAAGCGAAATGGGAGAAGGTGCCGACAGGCGGATGAGGGCCAGGGCAGTCGACCGTTACGCCGAATTCGCTCCTGAAAATAATCCTTGTATCTAGGAATATAATATGCTAGCGGTGTCTTGCCTCTCTCCATCGGGGTCCGGTTCATGACGGTGAACCCGGGCGGAGAGTGCCGACAATCCTTCGGATTGCGGCTACGTGGCAGGCCTGCTGGAAGGTGTATCGTGCACCAACTCCACCGGGAGCCAGGCTCCATTTCCTCGGGCACAACGACCCGGGCTGGTATACCGTGGCCTCGGCGTGAACCTCCAGCGCCCCTTCCGGGAAGGGGTGAGGGGGAGCGTCTCAGGTGGAGGGGAGAAATCCCTGAAGCCAGAAAAGGAGGCGGACTGACAATGGGCTTGATGCTTAATTCCTGTTCCGCGCGTGGGGAAACACAACGCCTTATTACATAGCCACTCTAAACAAAGTGGCACCTGCGTAGGATTACCCCACGCGCTTCCCTTTTCTTCTTCCCGCCGGAGTTGACATCCGGCGAACAAGGGCACAGTTGCGCCCTTACCCTGCGGCCTCAAATCAGTTGCCGGATCAAAAGCCCTGCGGCATGATCAAAAAAAAATCACATGGGAGGAATTCATGAGCCGTGTTGCAGTTGTTACCGGAGGCACCAGAGGAATTGGGGCTGCCATTTCAAAAGCCCTGAAGGCGCAGGGCTGCAAGGTAGCCGCCATTTTCGCTGGCAATGAAGAGGCCGCCAAAGCCTTCACCGCCGAAACCGGCATCAAGTCCTACAAGTGTGACGTAAGCGCAGCGGAAGTTTGTGCAGCAACGCTCAAAGCCGTGGAAGCTGATCTTGGGCCCGTTGATATTCTCATCAACAATGCCGGCATCACCCGCGACGCCATGTTCCACAAGATGACTCTGCAACAGTGGCAGGAGGTCTTGAACACCAATCTCAATTCGCTGTTCAACATGACAAGCCCCCTCTGGGGCGGCATGCGTGATCGTGGCTTCGGCCGCATCATTTGCATCTCTTCCATCAATGGCCAGAAGGGCCAGATGGGCCAGGCCAATTATGCCGCCGCCAAGGCCGGCGAAATCGGTTTTGTGAAATCCCTGGCGCAGGAAGGTGCCGCCAAGGGCATCACCGTCAACGCCATCTGCCCCGGCTATATCGGCACGGAAATGGTCAAGGCCGTGCCTGAAAAAGTGATGAATGAGCGCATCCTGCCCTTCATTCCTGTGGGCCGCGTGGGTGAGCCGGAAGAAATCGCACGTTGCGTGGCCTTCCTTGTGGCCGACGATGCAGGCTTCATCACCGGGGCCACACTCTCCGCCAATGGCGGGCAGTATATGGTGTAATCAATGACGTGGCAGGGCTTGGTATTGGAAGCCAAGTCCTTGGCTTGCGAGCGTGGCGGAAGACTGATCTTCAAGGATTTGAATTTCAACATCACGTGCGGCGAGGCGGTGGAATTGCGCGGCCCCAATGGCGCTGGCAAATCCTCGCTGCTGCGCCTGCTGGCGGGGTTGAACCAGCCCGCAGCTGGTGCGCTGGCCTTCATGGGTGCGAGCGCGCAATTGAACGAAGCAGCCCATTACATGGGCCACCATGAGGCCGTGAAGCCAGCCCTCACTGTTCGGCAAAATCTGGATTTCTGGTCGCGCTTTCTGGGCAATGAGGGCAAGGCAGAACTCGGCCCCTTCCGCCTTGAACAATTGGCAGAAGATGAAGCACGCCTGCTTTCCGAAGGCCAACGCAGAAGGCTTGCTCTCTCTCGGCTGGTTTCTGTGTTGCGGCCCGTTTGGCTGCTGGATGAGCCCACCGTGGGCCTTGACCAGGCTGCGCTCGTTGATCTGCGCCGCGAGATGGAAGCTCATATCGCAAGCGGCGGAATGATCATTGCCGCTACCCATGCAGAGCTTGGGCTGAAAGCATCCCGTGTAATTGAAATTACGAGGGCCGCCTGATGTGGCCTGCGCTGAATGCCTTGCTCTGGCGCGATGTGGCCTTGGCCCGCAAGCAGGGCGGCGGGCTGGGCGCGGCACTCAGCTTTATCCTCGCCGTGGTGGTGCTGGTGCCTCTGTCAGTTGGGCCTGATCTCAACCTGCTGGCGCGGCTTGCAGCTGGTTTGATGTGGCTGGCGCTGTTGTTGGCTGTGCTGCTCACCGCTGACCGCATCTTCCAGCAAGACCTTGAAGATGGCACGTTGGAATTGATGACCATGGCGCCGGTTCCCTTCGAACTCGTGGCCCTGGTGAAGGCGATAGCCCATTGGCTCACGGTGTCCTTGCCACTCGCTCTCATCGCACCTCCCTTGGCACTGATGCTCAATCTCGATATCGCCTCGCTGCCGGTTCTATGGCTGGCCATGGTGGCAGGTTCTCTTGCCCTGTCATTGCTCGCGGCCTTGGGCGGCGCCGTCACGGCAGGCTTGCGCCGCGGTGGCTTGCTCATCTCCATTCTCATCTTGCCGCTCTATGTGCCGGTTCTGGTATTTGGCGTTTCGGCCACCACCATGATGGGCCCGCAATCGGCCCTGCCTTCATTGCTTATTCTGTTGGCCATCACACTAGTGTGTTTGGTTATCTCACCTCTGGCTTGCGCGGCAGCCTTGCGCGCCTATTTGCGGTGAAGCTGATAGAATTGTATGTAGAAAATCAGGAAGACTCACATAAACCCGCACCATGCAAAAATTCGCCAATCCAACCCTGTTTCTGAAACTGGCCAATGCCCTGTTGCCCTTCATGTGGCTGGGCTTGTTCGTGCTCTTCGCCTTTGGCCTTTATGGCGCGCTCGTCACCAGCCCTGCAGATTATCAGCAGGGTGAAACGGTGCGTATCATGTATCTCCATGTGCCAGCCGCATGGGTGGCCATGATGGCCTATGGTTTCATGGCCTTTGCCAGCGCCGTGGCTTTGATCTTCCGTCACCCTCTGGCCGATACGGCAGCAAAATCCGCCGCCCCCATTGGCGCAGTTTTCTGCTTTCTCGCTTTGGCCACAGGTTCCATCTGGGGCAAACCCATGTGGGGCACGTGGTGGGTGTGGGATGCACGGCTCACTTCCATGTTCATCCTCATGCTGCTCTATCTCGGCTACATCGCCATCTGGCAGGCGATTGAGGACCCGCATCTGGCCGCCACCATTACGCGCATCGTGGCTCTGGTAGGGTCTGTTATCCTGCCCATTATCAAGTTTTCGGTGGAATGGTGGAACACGCTGCACCAGCCTGCCAGCGTTTTCAAAATGGGTGGCCCGGCGATTGACGTTTCCATGCTGTGGGTTTTGTTGATCATGGCAATGGCATGCACGCTGCTGTTTTTTACGTTGCTGATGGTTTCCATGCGCAGCGAGATTGCCTCGCGCAAGTTGCGCCAAATCCGTTTGCAGGCAATCAGGAGCAATTGATGGATTGGTCAGCGCATAATGCAGGCTTTGTAGTTGCGGCTTATTTGTTAACCGCCCTGTGCCTTTGCGGCCTCGTTGCAGCGATTTTGTTCGTTGATAGCCGCAACACCAAAGCGGTCAAGAATTTGAAGGATTAAACAATAGGCTTGCGTTTGAGTTTCACTTTGTTGTTGCCGCCTTCAGGCTCTGAATCATCAACCTTGTCCATTTCAGAAGCAAGGCCAGCCAAGCAATCCAGAACCGTGCGCCGGTCATTGGCCGGAAAAATGGAAAGCAGCTTGCGGTCAATGTCCTCAGCCCCCGCTTGCGAGGCTTTAAGCATCTTCTTGCCAATAGGCGTAAGGCGCACAGTGTTGGTGCGTTGGTCTTCCTTGCTGCGCTTGCGCTGCAAATAACCCTGCGCCATCAGGCGCGAAACAAGATCAGCCAGTGTTGAGCGGTCAATGCCAGTGATCTTGACGAGCTCGGTCTGGCTCTTGCCGTCAAAACTGTCAACCGCAGCCAGCACGGTGAACTGCCGATGCGTCAATCCGCTCTTGCCCACTTCGTCCATGTAGAGATGAACCGAATATTGCACGGCCCGCTTCAGCAAATGCGAGAAGGATCGCGCGAATGGTTTTGCCTCTTTTGATGTCGACATCACTCGTCCTGTTGAAGTCCTGTTTCTCGTGCAGTGGAAACAGTTAGCTTCCTCCCGGCCCCTACACAGATACAGAAAATTTTCACGATCTGCGCAGGCGGAGTCCTAGCTTTTCACTCCAAGCCCCGCAAGCGCAATCTTCAGCACCCTGCCAGGGAATAACTAAAGGCGATTTTTCATTTGACGCAAGTCTTGACAATGAAGCAATTCTGATTCCACCGTACACAGATCATCCGCGCGCGGATGAAATTTTGGGCACTATTCCTTGATGTTTTTTGCCATGAAGGGCGCATTCGCCAACGCAAACAGCAACGTGCACCCCAGCAGGCCAAAGGCCTTGAACGTCACCCAGGCGGATTCCGACATGAGCTGCCAGATCGCCACGTTCATGACAGCCATAACCACAAAGAAAAGGGCCCAGCGGATGGTGAGCTTGCGCCAGGCGTCATCCGGCATGGCGATGGCCTCGCCCATCATGTCCTTGATGAACAGGCGCTGGAAATACATGCCTCCCAGCAACAGGGCAGCAAAGAACAATTCAATCAGCGTCACCTTGAGTTTGAGATACCACGGATCCTGCAGATAGAGCGTGATGGCGCCGAACAGGCCGACAAATAGCGCCCCGACCAGGGCAAAGTTGTTGATCCTGCGCGTGATGTAATAGCTGGTGGCAAGCGAAACAAAAGTGGCGGCCATCAACACACCCGTGGCCCATAGCAATCCAAGTTTCCAATTGGCCAGAAAGAAGGCCAGCAATGGGCCAAGATCAAGCAGCAGTTTCTGCCCCTGCGACAATTTCACATCATTCATTTTTCATCCAATCCGGCGATGGCCCGCGCAAAACCGTCTGCGTCAAAGGGCTGCAGGTCATCAATGGCTTCGCCCACGCCTATGGCATGAATGGGCAATTTGAATTTTTCGGCAATCGCCACCAGAATGCCGCCGCGCGCCGTGCCATCCAGCTTGGTCATGATAAGGCCCGTCACCCCCGCCACCTTGGTGAAAATCTCGGCCTGCGCCAGTGCATTTTGACCTGTCGTCGCATCCAGCACCAAGAGCACAGCATGAGGTGCGGCAGGATCAAGCTTCTTGATCACGCGCACCATCTTATCGAGTTCGTCCATCAGATAGGCTTTGTTTTGCAATCTTCCGGCCGTGTCGATGAATAGAATGTCGGTTCCATCTTCCTGCGCTTCTTTCAGCGCATCAAAGGCAAGGCCTGCCGAATCTGCGCCCTGCGGGCGGCTAATCGTCTTGGCGCCAACGCGGTTGCCCCACACTGTGAGTTGTTCAATGGCTGCGGCACGGAACGTGTCGCCCGCTGCAAACTTCACTTTGAAACCTTCTCCTGCCGCGATGGCGCCCAGCTTGCCGATTGTAGTGGTCTTGCCGGAACCATTCACGCCCACAACAACAATCACGTAGGGCTTTTCGGAACCAAAATTGAAGGGCACTTCCACGGGCTTCAACACCTTGGCCACTTCTGCAGCCAAAATTTGCCTCACCTCGTCAGGATCAATCTCCTTGTCATAGCGGCCATACGATACTTGCGCGATGATACGCTCGGCAACAGGCAACCCGAGATCGGCCTGGATCAACGTATCTTCCAGGTCTTGCAGCGTTTCCTTATCCAGCTTCTTCTTGGTGAAGATCGCGGTGATGGAGCCACTGATCGTTTGGGAAGATTTCGAAAGCCCGTCGCGCAGCCGTGAGAACCAGCCTCCGCGCTGCGGCGCTGCGGCCAGGGCTTCTGCGGCAGGTGGAACTTTGGGCGCAGGTTCGGGGGCCAGCGGAGGAGCCATCTCCGGAACGATTTCAACGGGCGCAACAACTTTGGCGACAGGTGGCGGCACCGCTGTTGCCACAGGCGCTTCGATCTTTGGCTTTGCAATTTTTTCTGCAACAACCTTCGGAGCTGGCTCAGTTGCCTCAACCTTGGTTCTGGCTTTTGCGGGTTTTGGATCAGGCTTTTTAGGAACAAGTTTCTTGGCTTCAGCCTTTTTCGGTTCAACTTTCTTCGGCTCAGGCTTCTTGACTTCGAGCTTCTTGGGTTCGGGCTTCTTTGCTTGTACCTTCTTAGGTTCAGGTTTTTTGGTTTCCGCTTTCTTTGGAGGCGGCGCTTTAGCAGCAACCTTTTTGGCAGCAGGTGCTTTTGTTCTCTCCTGGACGGTTGGTACCGGCGCGGGCCCTGAAACTGGTTCGGGCACAACAGAAGGCGGCGGCAAAGCGGCTTGTTCCACAACCTCAGGCGCGGCCTCTTCAGTGGGCCGTCCCGTAATGCGATTGAACAGTTTTTTGAAAAACCCCGCCATCACATTCCCACATGCAAATGTGAAAGCGTGGCGCCGAGCACGCGCGCGCTGATCACAGCACCCGGCGTCATCGCCGTTTCAAACTTCGCCATGGCAAACTGCGGCGTGCGGCCTGTGGATGGCGTTTCTACCAGCACATCATGTGTCTTGCCCACTTCCGCCCGCAAAAAGCGCTGCAACCGCTCCTCACCCTTGGCGCGCAGCAGCGCGGCGCGGCGCTTTACCACATCGCGTGCCAGCTCTGGCATTCGCGCTGCTGGCGTTCCCGGGCGCGCAGAGAAAGGAAATACGTGAAGGAAAGTCAACCCGCACTCATCAATAATGCGAAGGCTGTTTTCAAACATCTCATCTGTTTCGGTGGGGAAGCCTGCAATGATATCTGCCCCAAACACCACATCCTTGCGCCTTGCGCGGATGCCTTCACAGAATTTGATTGAATGTTCGCGGCTGTGGCGGCGCTTCATGCGCTTCAAAATCATATTGTCGCCTGACTGCAATGACAGATGAAGATGCGGCATGACGCGTGGCTCGCCCGTGATCACATCAACCAGCTGCTCATCGGCTTCAATCGAGTCAATTGACGACAGCCGCAGGCGGCTCAAGTCGGGCACGCCCTTCAAAATGCGTGCAAGCAATGATCCAAGCTTGGGCGAACCTTCAAGATCAGCACCCCAAGATGTGAGATCAACGCCGGAAAGCACAATCTCGTTGTGCCCTTCTGCCACCAGGCGGCGCACCTGTTCCACGGCATCAACAATGGGCACCGAGCGGGAATTGCCGCGCCCGAAAGGAATGATGCAGAATGTGCAGCGATGGTCGCAGCCATTTTGAACCTGAACAAAGGCCCGCGTGCGCGCCGTCAAGCGGTCAATCATCGGCGGCCGTGTTTCCTTCACCTGCATGATATCGGAAACATCCACGCGCGGGCGGTTGGAACGCGAAACCCAAGCTGCGGCAAGCAGCTTTTCTTCATTGCCCAGCACACGCGAAACTTCCGGCATCGCTGCAAACATCTCAGGGTCTGTTTGCGCGGCACAGCCGGTCACGATGATCTGTGCCTCGGGATTTTCTTTATGCGCCTTGCGGATCGCCTGCCGCGCCTGCCGCGTGGCCTCAGCAGTCACCGCACAGGTATTGAAAATCACCGCATCCCTCAAACCCGCCTTGGCCGCATGGCCCCGCATGATCTCGCTCTCAAAAGTGTTGAGGCGGCAGCCGAAAGTTTCGAAGTGGGCTTCGCTCATAACAAACCTTCTGGCAGGTTGCCTTCAAAATCCAAAGCTGCAGGCCCGGTCATCAATACATGGCCATTCTCTTCATTCACCGCCATGAACAGATCGCCGCCCGGCAAAGTGATTTTGCATTTGGAATTGATGATCTTGATCCGGTGCCCTGCCGCCATGGTGGCGCAAGCCGCCGTGCCACAGGCCTGCGTAAGGCCGGCACCGCGTTCCCACACTTTCAGCAAAACATGATCACGTGCCACAACCTTGGCCAGCGAAATATTGGCCCGTTCTGGAAACAGCGGATGATTTTCCAACATCGGCCCCGCTTTGGCCAAGTCCACCACGTCAAGATCATCCACCCAAAAGATGCAGTGCGGATTACCCACATTCACCACGGATGGCGAATGCAGCAGCGGCTTGTCGATGGGGCCAACCTGCAATTCAATATGCCGCGTGTCAGGGAAGGCTTCCGAAAGCGGAATGTCCTTCCAGCCAAACTTGGGCTTGCCCTGGTCAATGGCGACGAGATGCGAACCCGCTTTTTTGGCCGACAGAAAACCACCCTTGGTTTCGATCGTTGCCACATCGGTTTTCAACTCATCAAATATCAAATCCGCGATGCAGCGCGAGGCATTGCCGCATGACGGCACTTCGCCACCTTCTGCATTCCAAATGCGCATGCGCACATCTGCAACGGGTGATTTTTCCAGCACGATGAGCTGGTCGCAACCAATGCCCGCCTTGCGGTCTGCAATGGCGCGGGCTTGAGATTCAGAAATGGCAATGGGCCTTTCGCGCGCATCAAGCACCACGAAATCATTGCCCAGG
>JAYTIG010000092.1:0-6028 GCA_043731995.1 Hyphomicrobiales bacterium | reverse complement strand
AAACGGCTATGGTTATCGAAAAGTTACTGCATCCAGACTTTTGTAGCTAGTGGTGAGTTGCCACTTTCGGTTTTTGGCGGTTCTTGGCATACAGGGTTGATGAGAGGTTAATATGGGCGTTGTTATTGCATTTGATGGAAGCGGCGAAAGACCGAGAGCCAGTATTGACCGGCTGGTGAAACTGACGGCTTCCGACATGGCGCTGGTGAATGAATTCATCCTTGAAAAGGCCCAAAGCCATGTTGAGTTGATTCCGGAATTGGCGGGCCATCTGATCAACTCAGGCGGCAAGCGCATCCGGCCCATGCTCACCGTGGCAGCCGCGCGCATGTGTGGTTATACCGGATTGCATCATCTCAAACTCGCCATGTCGGTTGAATTCATGCACACGGCAACCCTCCTGCATGATGACGTGGTGGATGAAAGTGACATGCGCCGCGGCAAGGAAGCTGCTCGTGTGATCTGGGGCAACCAGGCTTCAGTGCTGGTGGGGGATTATCTTTTGGGCCAGGCCTTCAAGATGATGGTGGAAACGGGCTCGCTTGATTGCCTGCGCATTCTTTCCGATGCGGCCTGCACCATTGCCGAAGGCGAAGTGTTGCAGCTTGCGGTTTCGCAGGATACAGGCACAACGGAAGACTCATATCTCAAAGTCGTTGGCGCCAAGACGGCAGCGCTGTTTCAAGCTGCCGCAAAGGTTGGCGGCGTAATCGCCGGCCGGCCGCGCAATGAGCAGGAAGCACTGGAATCCTATGGGCGCAATCTTGGCAACGCCTTCCAGCTTGTTGATGACGCGCTGGATTATTCTGGCAAGCAGGCCGAACTTGGAAAATCCGTCGGCGATGATTTCCGTGAACGCAAAATCACGCTGCCAGTTGTGCTGTCATTCCGGCGTGGCAATGAAAAGGAGCGCACATTCTGGAAGCGCGTGATGGAACAAGGTGAGCAGACGGCTGATGACCTGACCTATGCCACCAAACTGATGAAACGGCACAATGCGCTGGGCGACACAGTGGAACGCGCGCGGCACTATGGATCGATTGCGGTTGACGCGCTGGCGATTTTCCCGGACAGCGAATGGAAAGAAGCCATGATCGATGCCGTGGCCTTCTGCATTTCGCGGGCGCATTGAGGCCGCCAACCAGTCGGCTCTGCGCCGCCCTTCTACTCCATTGGCGGACTTGATCCGCCCACCCAGTGGGCCTGTCAGAATGCGCTGAAAGACCGGGTCGGCGGGTCAAGCCCGCCGATGGAGGAGGTATGATTGGAGTGCCGTTTTGCGGAAATCGTTTACTTCAGCGTTCCGGCATTCACCGGCAGGCCGTACATGCAATGGTCGAACTCTTCAGCCCGCACCGTCTTATATTGGGCGATGCGCTCACCGACTGGCATGGGGGCCAAGGTCCGGTCATCCGCTTGGCGGGCGGGGATGAGGTATTTCTGACCACCGGCAATCACCAGAACCTTGCCAGAGTTCGCCTGTTCAAAATCACCGGCGCGCTGGATCAAATCCTGCGCCCATCTATCGGCAGCAGCCGTGGCATAGCTTCGGCACGTCGGGTCTGGCGACGAGCCTTGCATGGATACCGCCTGAGCCGGAAGAGCAAGCCCGCAAGCCAAAAGACCAGCGCCTGCCAAAATGCAAAAATTACGCATGATGAACCCAATTCCTTAGAACGCCGCAACTGGGTTCATCCTGCAATGGCACAGGTCGTTAGTAAAGTGTTAACTATGGTTAACGCGCGAAAAAGCCACAGCTTTCACCGTGTTTGATAAATTTTGGGGTGGCGGAAGGGAGCTATTTCCCCTTTTTGGCGCGCTCCAGCCCCTGGAGAATCAGGTTTTCGGCTTCAATGGCATTGCCCCAACCCGTCATCTTCACCCATTTGCCGGGTTCCAGATCCTTGTAGTGCTCGAAGAAGTGTTCGATCTGCTTGATGGTGATATCTGGCAATTCGAGATAGTTGTGCACATTCTCATAGCGGCGGGTGAGTCTTGGCACGGGCACGGCGATCACCTTTTCATCGCCGCCAGCTTCATCCTGCATTTTCAACACGCCGACAGGGCGGCAAGCCACGACGGCGCCTGGTACGATGGCCCGCGCATTGGCGATCAGAACGTCCACCGGGTCCCCGTCATCCGACAGCGTATGAGGGATGAAGCCATAATTTCCCGGATAACGCATGGACGTATAGAGGAAACGGTCCACCACCAGGGTGCCGGCCTCTTTGTCCATTTCATACTTGATCGGCTCGCCGCCCACAGGCACTTCGACAATCACGTTGATTTCCTTGGGCACATTGGCCCCGGCGGAGATGGCTTCGATGCGCATGGCGGGTTCCCTTATTGAGATGCCTCCATGGGCGGGCTTGACCCGCCCACCCAGACAGCAAGACGAATGAAGCTTGCTGCCTTCTGGTTCGGCGGGTCAAGCCCGCCGATGGAGAGATGAGAAGCATTCACTATATGGATTTGCCAAGTTCGTGAAGGCTGAATAGTGTCTCCCCAAAATTCATGGGAGGTTACCTTGCTCAAAGCCGTTCACCCCTTACTCAATGCCGAAGTTCTTTATGCCCTGCGCCAAATGGGCCATGGCAATGACCTGGTGATTGCCGATACCAACTTCCCATCCGATGCCATTGCCCTCGAAACTACCTTTGGCCGCACTTTGCGCATTGATGCCGACATGGCCACCGTGGTGCGGGCGGTGTTGTCGCAATTCCCGCTTGATACTTTCGTGGATGATGCGGCCTCGCGCATGGAAGTGGTGGGCAAGCCGAACGAGATTTTGCCCATTCACGCAGAAGTGCAGAAGGAAATTGATGCCGCTGAAGGCGCTGGCAAGTTCAAGCTGGTGGGCGTTGAGCGATTTGCCTTTTATGAGAAAGCGAAGAAGAGTTTTGCTGTCATCCAAACCCATGAGCGGCGTTTCTATAGCTGCTTCATTTTCAAGATGGGTGTGATTGACCCTGCGCAGAAGTTTTAAGCCATGAGCAAATCCGGCGTTGCGATCTTGGGCATTTATGCGGCTGATCTTGCTTTCACGGCCAAGCGCCAGCCTGTGATGGGCGAAACCTTGCTGGGCTCGCGCTTCACCATGGGGCCGGGCGGCAAGGGCTCCAACCAAAGCGTGGCGGCGGCACGGGCGGGGGCCAAAGTCACCTTCATCTCGCGCGTCGGCAAGGATGCTTTCGGTGACGTGGCGCTGGCCATGTATGCCAAGGAGGGCATTGCCTGCCGTGTGCCACAGGATGAAAAGCACGCCACTGGAGCGGCTTATATTTTCCTGGAAGAAGGCACGGGCAGCAATGCCATCATCGTGGTGCCGGGGGCGGCAGGGCAGGTGGGCCTTGCCGATGTTGAAGCGGCCAAGGATGTGATCACGTCTTCTGCCGTTTTCATGGTTCAACTGGAAACGCCGGTTGAAGCTGCGCTGGCGGGTTTGAAATTGGCCAAAGGGGCGGGCGTAGCAACGGTCTTCAATCCGGCGCCTGCTGCAAAGCTGGATGATGCGATCTACCAATATTGTGACTATTGCACGCCGAACGAAAGCGAGGCCGCGCTGCTCACGGGCGTTGAAGTGAAAGACTTGGATACGGCGCGCAGGGCGGCGGAAGTGTTGCTTTCCAAGGGTGTTGGTATGGCGCTGATCACTTTGGGTGCGCAGGGTTCACTGCTGCACGGCAAAGGCAAGTCTGTTCACATTCCCATTTTCAGTGCGGGTAAGGTTGTGGACACCACTGGTGCGGGCGATGCGTTCAATGGCGGCTTTGCAGCGGCGTTGGCGCGGGGTGCGGCACCGGAAGAGGCAGCACGCTTTGGCAGCGCAGTGGCAGGCATTTCAGTGACGCGGCCGGGAACAGCACCGTCCATGCCCTATCTGCACGAAGTTCAAGCACTGTTAGGTAACTCAAATTGAATGTCTGCCCCCACCGTCGTCATGCCCGCGAAAGCGGGCATCTGCGTTTTAGTTTGTTTCCAGAATTTCAGCGCATTTCACAGCAGAGATTCCCGCTTTCGCGGGAATGACGGAAATAAGAAATGAGTTTTTCTAGAGTAGTTACTTCTCGTAATCTTCAATCCCCCTTTATTCTAGGCGATGATGGGCGTGATTTTACTTTTGGCACTTTCTGGAAACTCGCAGGCGGGTTGGCGCAAGCGCTCGCCAAGGCGGGTGCTGTGCCGGGTGACCGGATTGCGATGCAGGTTGAAAAATCGGTTGAGTCCGTGGCCTTGTTTTATGCCTGTGTGCGAGGCGGGTTTGTTTTTCTGCCACTGAACACGGCCTATACCGCCAGCGAGATTGATTATTTCCTTAATGATGCCGAGCCCAGTATATTTGTGACAGCGCCCGGCAAGCCGCAGGCGCGTGTGAGGCGGCAGTTTACCCTGGATGACAAGGGCAGCGGCACGCTGATGGAACTGGCGGCTTCGTGCGATGGCACGCTGATTGATGCGCCTTCGGATTCCGATACGTTTTGCGCCATTCTCTATACTTCTGGCACCACGGGTAAATCCAAGGGGGCGATGCTCTCTCAGGGCAATTTGCTTTCCAATGCCGAGGCGCTGGTGAAGGCGTGGCAGTTCACCTCGGCGGACAAACTCATCCACGCTTTGCCCGTCTATCATACGCACGGCCTGTTCGTGGCGATGAACACGCTGTTCGTTTCAGGCGGAAGCTTGTTCTTTCGCCGCAAGTTTGACGCGCACGATGTGGTGAGTCTTATTCCACAGGCTACGGCGCTGATGGGCGTGCCCACATTCTATACGCGCCTGTTGCAGCAAGAGGGTTTGACGCGTGATCTTTGCCGCGGCATGAGGCTGTTTGTCTCCGGCTCTGCGCCCTTGCTGGCGGAAACTCACCGCGAATTTGAAGCCCGCACGGGCCATGCCATTCTTGAACGCTATGGCATGACAGAAACCAACATGAATACATCCAACCCTTACAGTGGCAAGCGCAAGCCGGGCACCGTGGGCTTCGCATTGCCGGGCATAGATGTGCGGGTGCGCGAGGATATGATTGAAGTGAGGGGGCCGAACGTGACGCGCGGCTATTGGGGCATTGAAGAGAAAACACGCGCGTCATTCACGGAAGATGGTTTCTTTATCACAGGTGATCTTGGGTTCTTTGATGATGAAGGCTATCTCGTCATCAATGGCCGGGGCAGCGATCTCATCATCACCGGTGGCTTCAATGTCTACCCCAAGGAGATTGAAGAGAAGATCGATGCCATGCCGGGTGTGTTGGAGTCAGCGGTGATTGGTTTGCCGCACCCTGATTTCGGTGAGGCGGTGGCGGCGGTTGTGGTGCCGGAGAAGGGGGCTGCACTTGACTCTGCCCAGATGATTGCGGCCCTCAAAATCACGCTGGCGGGTTTCAAGGTGCCCAAGACCATCCACTTTGTGGATGAGCTGCCGCGCAACACCATGGGTAAGGTTCAGAAGAAGGTGTTGCGCGAAACCTATCGCTGCGCGGGTGGGTGAATGCCCGCATAGCCGAGAAGGTGGATGGCAGCACCCAGAGCGATCAACAGGCCCACGAGCAACACCAGTGTTGTTGGAAAGAGCCTCGGCCGCAAATCCTTGCGCGGACGCTTTTCCAGCCGATACATGGCGGCCACCAGGCCGAAGCCCAGGAGCAAGACGGCGAGGCTGATCCAGAAATCGCTATTTTCCCACATGATTCGATGCTTTACATCACTTGAGCGGAATGCGCCAAAGTGGAATCACTTTGGCGAAGCAATTCCGCTCCAGCTTATTGACAACGATCAGCTTTTTATGACTTTTGACGGTTCCGTCAAAAGTCATGCTGATCTAGTTGACAGGCGGAAAGCCTTCGCCTATGCGGAAGCTCACTTTTGGGCCCTTGGGGCCCTTTTATAATGGACAAAGACCATGAAGGTTCGCAATTCCCTGAAGTCGCTGGCCAAGCGCCATCGTGACAACAAGCTGATCCGCCGCAAGGGCCGGGTCTATATCATCAACAAGACCAATCCGCGCTTCAAGGCGCGTCAGGGCTAACACAGCC
>JAYTIG010000091.1:0-6036 GCA_043731995.1 Hyphomicrobiales bacterium | reverse complement strand
CGTGTCTGCCAATTTCACCACGCCCGCAAAATGCAGCTTTGCCCCAGCGGGCCTTTGGATGGGCTGGCCTATAGCAGAGCGATTTTGGGATTGGAAAGAGAATATGGCACTTGCAATCTGTAATTTATTTTGTTACAGAAATGCCGTAAAGTTAATTTTAGAGGATTCTTCTCAATGAACACTGCCATTATTCCAACTTCCTGGGCCCCATCACTCCACGCGCTGCTGCGCATTATCGCCGGCCTGATGTTTCTTGAACACGGCACTTCGAAGTTGCTCCACTTCCCGATTAACGACACCTGGGCTGGCGCTTATGCCCAAATGGGAGGCATGACCACCCTCACAGGCGTTCTGGAATTGGTGGGTGGAATTCTCATCGTCATTGGTGCCTTCACCCGCATCACGGCCTTCATTCTGTCCGGCATGATGGCTGTGGCCTTCTGGATGGTGCATTTCGGCATGATGGGCAGCGTTTTCCCCATGATCAACCAAGGTGAGGCTGCAGTCTTCTTCTGCTTCGTATTTCTGTACTTCGCTGCTGTTGGCGCTGGTCCCTACAGCGTGGATGACAGCCGCAAGGCCTAATCGATCATTTTTTTTGGGGCCGGGATTTCCGGCCCCAATTTCTTTAGCAGTCGATGCCGCTGCCACCAAAGGCACTGTCCTTGAACTCATAGCCAAAGTCACAATTATATGTGGCATCACTGCCCTTGATGCAGTGCAGCCCGCTTTTCTCGCTTTTCTCGGTTCCGCCTGTGCATTCTTCATGCACACCTTTGTCCTTCATGTTTTCGTAAAGCGCCTTGGCGGCATCGCCTTCGATCTGGAAGGCCATGTTGCAATGCTGCCCTTTGCCAAGGCCTTTGCAGCGATCGTCATCGAAGGAAAACGTGCCACTGACTTTGTCGCCAGCGGATGCAGTTGCCGCCAGAACCACAAAGGTGGCCAACGCAGAAAAAAAGAGTTTCATCTTACTCTCCTGTTGCTTCAGCCCCCGCTGTCGCGCTGCCGCTCGCGCCGCAACTTTTCCCAATAATTCAGCCGCTTTTGAACCTCCCGCTCAAAGCCGCGTTCCACCGGACTATAGAATTTCCGCCGCCCCATCTCCACCGGAAAATAATCCTGCCCTGAAAAAGCATCTGGCTGGTCATGGTCATATTCATAGCCCGCGCCATATTCCTGCTGTTTCATCAGCTTCGTGGGCGCGTTTAGAATATGCTTCGGAGGAGACAGCGATCCCGTTTCCCGCGCCGCGGTCATGGCCGCCGAATAGGCATTGTTGCCCGCGTTGGATTTGGGCGCTGTGGCGACATATATTACCGCCTGAGCCAAAGCCAACTCACCTTCGGGAGAACCCAGAAAGTCATAGACATCCTTTGCAGCCAAGGCCTGATGCACAGCCTCTGGGTCGGCCAACCCCACATCTTCAATCGCCATCCGCACGATGCGCCGCGCCAGAAACAACGGGTCTTCGCCAGCGGCTAGCATGCGTGCCAAATAGTAAAGCGCTGCATCAGCGTCAGAGCCACGCACTGATTTATGCAGCGCTGAAATCAGATTGTAGTGTCCATCCGCCGCCTTGTCATAAAGCGGCAAGCGCTTGGCCGTCACTTTGGCCAGGGCTTCTGTGGAAAGAGCTGCAGCACCTTCAGGAACTGCAGCGAAAATCTCTTCCACCAAATTCAGGAAATAGCGGCCATCACCATCTGCCAATTGAATAAGATGCGCCTTGGCCTCCGCCTCGAGTGGAACCATGCGCTTTTCAAACAACGCCGCGCGTTCCAGAAGTCCCGCCAGTGCCACTTCATCCAGCCTGTGCAACACCAGCACCTGTGCACGCGATAGCAGTGCACCATTCAATTCGAAACTCGGATTTTCAGTCGTGGCGCCCACCAACGTGATCGTGCCATCCTCCACAAAAGGCAAAAACGAATCTTGCTGGGCCTTGTTGAAGCGATGGATCTCATCCACAAACAGCAACGTGCCCCTGCCCTGCATGCGCCGCATGCGCGCTTGATCGAAGGCCTTTTTCAAATCGGCTACACCAGAAAAGATCGCCGACATTTGCTCAAAGACCAATCCCGTCTCGCCTGCCAACAGGCGCGCGATTGTGGTTTTGCCCGTGCCCGGCGGCCCCCAGAGAATGATTGATGGAATGCGGCCCGAAGCCAGCATCTTCGTCAGGCTCCCATCCGGCCCAACGATATGGTCCTGCCCCACAACATCAGCCAGGCGCGTGGGGCGCATGCGGTCAGCCAGAGGGCGCGGGCCCTCCTTGTCCATTCCTGCCGCTTCAAAAAGGCTCACCATCAACCCAGCCTGAGATAAACTTTCTGCCCGCCGCGCTCAAAGCCGATGAGCCAGCCGCGCGAAGGCTTTTGTAAAACGCGCCGTAACGAATCCACTGTATCGATGGCCACCCCATTCACCTCGCGGATGATGTCACCTTTGGTGAGGAATTGTTGCGCCGGGCCCTGCTTCACGTCAGTGATCACCACGCCATGCAGGGATGAATCAAGGCTTAGCTCATCAGCCACGGCTGGCGAGAGATTGGCGACCACCACGCCGGAAAGCGGTGTCTGGCCGGTGATTGAGGTTTCTTCGCGCTGCACGGTTTCGGGCGCTGCAACGAGCTTGACAGAAACTTGCTTGGTTTCATTACCACGTCTGTATTCAATCAACTTGGCGTCGCCAATTTTTGAAACACCGAGCAGATAGTTCAATTCCTGTGCATTATCCAGTGATTTGCCATCCATGGCCATGATCACATCGCCACGTTTCATGCCGGATTGGGCCAACGGGCTGTCAGGATCCAGGCTGACAATCAACACGCCTTCAGGCCGCGCCAGCCCAAGCGAATCCGCAATGTCTTGCGACACATTCTGGAATTCGCCACCAAACCAAGGGCGCACGATCTTCTTGCCTGCCTCGGCTGATTGCACCACCGTGGCCACCAGATTGGTTGGAATGGAAAAGCCCAAACCAATTGAACCGCCCGACTTGGAAAAGATCATCGAGTTGATGCCGATGAGTTCGCCATTCATGTTCACCAATGCGCCGCCGGAATTGCCAGGATTGATGGCGGCATCAGTCTGAATGAAGGATTGATAGTCAGAAGCGCCCACATCGGTGCGCGCCAGGCCCGAAACAATGCCGCTCGTCACCGTTTGCCCCACACCAAAGGGATTGCCGATGGCAATCACCAGATCGCCCACTTCCAGGTTGTCAGAATTGCCCAGCGGCAAAGTCGGCAGGCTTTCATCGCCCACATCAATGCGCAGCACCGCAAGATCAGTGCGCTCATCGGCCAGAATCAACTTGGCCGCAAACTCGCGCTTGTCGGCCAGCGCCACGCGAATGTCAGTGGCCCCCTTAATCACGTGATTATTCGTAACGATGATGCCCTTGCTGTCCACGATAACACCAGAGCCAAGCGAATTCGCCACCCGTTCACGTGGAGGGCCGAACGACCTGTCACCAAAAAACTGGCGGAAGAACGGATCATCAAACGGCCCCGTTTGCTGTTCGCGCTGGATGGTTTTGGCATAGACATTCACCACTGCAGGCGCCGTCATCTTCACCAGCGGTGCAAAAGAAAGCAGCATCTGCTCTTTGCCGAAAGGCTGTTGCCGCTGCTCTGCCAGGGCTGGCACGAGGCTGGTTCCTGCCATCAGGAGAAAAACCAAAGCAAAGGTGAAAAGCCGTATTGTCATGAGTGCCTCATCTATATGAATGCTATTGCAGGCTTCTGCGGTCAAGTTTTGTCGATAAAATGACCGCGGTTTCGATGGCCTTTACACCCGGCAAAAGAGTTATGGCATCCAACACCTCATCCATTTCACCCGCAGATGGCGCCCTTACCAATGCGACAAAATCGACCTTGCCTGAAACCGCCTGCAAAAGCTCAATCGCCGCAATCTGCGCCAGCACTTTCGCGACAGCAAGCTGCTGGCGCGCCTCAACACTGATCGAAACCCAGGCAGACAGGCCCGCCGCAGAATTATCTGCAAGACGCAAGCCATAGCCGACAATCACGCCCTGCTCTTCCAGTCGTCTCAGCCTGTCCTGCACTGTGGTGCGTGAAAGCCCAAGTTTGCGGGCCAGTTCGGACACTGGCGCACGTGCGTCGGCTTGCAGCAGGTCGAGGAGGTCTCTGTCTTTTGCGGTAAGTGCCAGTTTCGTCATTTTGGGTGCTCTGCACGTCATTATGACGGTCAACACGGCAGAGTACAAGGAATTCACCGTCTCGCTTCTGTCAACGAGTCCTGCCAATGATTGCGCTACTGAATCGGAGTGATCAATGCCCAGCCAAGCCGTCCGCAAGCCCAGCCCCTCCTTGCCTCGCAACGCCGCAGAATTATCACTCGGCCTCGATGGCGAAACGCCGGTATTTTGCTTTTCGGCAAGTGCCTTGAAAGCGCGGACCGAACTCTTCAAATCAGGGTTCAAGGGCGAAGTGACATTCGCGGTAAAATCCAACCCATCGCGTGAAGTGATTTCCACTTTGGCCGAAGCGGGTCTCAGATTCTGGGATGTGGCCTCGGTGCAGGAAATGGAATTGGTCAGCAGCATCCAGCCCGGCGCGCATTTTCATTACCACAACCCAATCAAATCACGCATTGAGATCACGCGGGCGTATAGAGAATTCAACTGCCGCCGCTATGTTGTTGACTGCCGCGAAGAGCTGGCCAAAATAGTGGAAATTGTTGGGACCGACCGGAACATCGAGATCGCCGTACGCCTGGTGCTGCCGCGCGATCGTGGTGCCTCTGCTCATGATTTCTCAACCAAGTTCGGAGCGCCCGAGCATATCGCCATAGAACTGCTGAAAAAAGTGAAGGAGCTTGGCTTCATCCCTCTGCTCACTTTCCATCCCGGCAGCCAATCTAAAGATCCGCAAACCTATGCCCGCCACATCGAGGCCGCAGCCCGTATTGCTAAGCAGGCCAACGTGGAAATTACCAAGCTAAATGTGGGCGGCGGCTTCCCGGCCGACTACGAATATTCCAAAGCGCCGGAGCCTGAAGTTTACTTCCGGGTGATCGAAGTGGCTCGTGATCAGCACTTTGCGGGAATGGTCATGCCAAAACTGGAATGCGAACCGGGGCGTGGCCTCGTAGCGGGCTGCATGTCGCTGCTCACCTGCGTAAAACTCGTTTGCGGAGATGGCGATGACATCTTCATCAATGACGGCGTCTACGGCGGCTTGATGGAATATTGGCAGGTACCGGAGTTGAAGCCTCCTGTGCGCACCATCCGCAACGGCAAAAATCTGGAAGGCGCGTTAAAAAGCTGGAAAGTCTTCGGCCCTACTTGTGACCCGTTGGATGTTCTGCCCCACCGCCTCGATCTGCCCGCCGCTTTGCAAGATGGTGACTTTATCGAATTCGGCATGTTGGGTGCTTACGGTATTTCCACCGTCACGCGATTCAACGGCTATGGTGCTTTTCTTATCGCTCCAGTGGCAGAGGTCTTGACGAGTTGAAATTCACGGCCCTGTCGCACTCAAGCGAAATCCTGCTCCAGATGAGCCGCAATTTCGCGCAGGAAGGCAGCGCCGAATTGCTCCAGCTTGGCAGGCCCAACACCTGAGATATTGCCCATGTCCATCTCCGTCAGCGGCTTGGCCCGCGCCATTTCGATCAACACGCGGTCATGGAAAATCACATAGGCAGGAACTTTGCGCTTTTGAGCCAGCTTGAAGCGCAAAGCCTTCAACCGCTGCAACAGGCCTTCGTCAACGCCACCCGCCACGGCTTCGCGCATCACTGCCTCGCGCTGTTCTTTTTTCTTGCGGCGCGGCGCGGCATTTGCCGAAATCCCAAGACAATTGTCGCAGTTGTCACAGGCTTCAGAGCCCTGCCCAAAATACGCCAGCAGCGCCTGCCGCCTGCATGTCTTGGCCTCTGCAAAATCCACCAGCCTGGAAAGCCGTATGCCTTCAGCGCGGCGCCGCGTTTCATCCGAGTCTTCCTGTTGGATAAAGCGCCGCCGCTTGGCCGCATCTTCCATGCCGAAGATCATATAAGCCTCAGC
>JAYTIG010000090.1:0-6039 GCA_043731995.1 Hyphomicrobiales bacterium | reverse complement strand
ACGCTCTGCTTCAGCTGCAACGGCATTGACCAATGCCGGCTTCACCAATTGCTGGAATGTGGCCCATGGCTTTGAGGGCGATAAAGATGCCGAAGGCCACAGGGCCCGAGTGAATGGCTGGCAGGCCTCTAGCTTGCCTTGGGTGCAAAGCTAAGAGATCGGATCAATGGGCAAATACACAAAAAAGCAAAATCCTGCTGGTTGGCGGGATGCCACCAAGCTTGTGCGTGGCGGAACCGGCCGCTCGGAACATGGCGAAACCTCCGAGGCCATCTACCTCACTTCCGGTTACGTCTATGACGATCCGGAAAGTGCCGAGCGCCGCTTTGCCGGCGAGGAAGAGGGTTATGTCTATGGCCGTTATGGCAACCCAACTGTCACCATGCTGGAGGAGCGCTTCCGCCTGCTGGAAGGCGCCGAATCTGCCTATGCCGTGGCTTCAGGCATGGCAGCCTGTTGGGGCGCTTTGGCCTGCCAATTGAAAACGGGCGATCATGTAGTCGCTTCGAAGGATCTTTTCGGTTCCAATTATCAGATCATGACCAGCATCCTGCCACGCTTCGGCATCAACACCACCTTGGTTGATGGCAAAGACCCAGCAGCGTGGAAATCAGCGATGCGCAAGGAAACCAAAATTGCCTTCCTTGAAACGCCGTCCAACCCATTGTTGGAGGTGATGGATATCGCCATGGTGGCAGACATTGCCCACAAGGCAGGCGCGCAGCTGATGGTAGACAATGTGTTTGCCACACCAATCCTGCAAAAGCCGATGGAGATGGGTGCTGACATTGTGTTCTATTCCAATACCAAACACACCGACGGGCAGGGCCGCGTTTTCGGCGGCATGATCCTGTCCACGGCCAAGTTCAAGGAAGAACTGCTGAAGCCTTTCCTGCGCCACACCGGGCCAACCCTTTCGCCTTTCAACGCCTGGGTGCTGCTGAAGGGCTTGGAAACTTTGAAGCTGCGTGTTGAAGCCGCCAGCGCTTCTGCCGCCAAATTGGCCGATGCTTTGGCATCATTGGCGAATGTCAGCCGCATTTATTATCCACATCATGACTCCCACCCACAGGCCGCATTGGCCCGCAAACAAATGAAGCTGGGTGGCACAATGGTGTCCTTCGATGTGAAAGGCGGCAAAGAGCAGGCCTTTAATGTGCTGCGCCGTTTGAAGATCATCGACATCTCCAACAATCTTGGCGATTCAAAGTCCCTCATCACGCATCCAGCAACAACCACGCATAAGAACATCGGGCCAGAGGCGCGCGCGCTGATGGGCATAACCGATGGCTGTCTGCGGCTTTCGGTGGGCCTGGAAGATGTTGAAGATTTGATCGGCGATTTGAAGCAGGCAATGGCCGTCAACCACGGATAAGAACAAGGAGAATGGCACTGTGCAATTCATTTTAGGCGTTATTCTATTTGTGATTGTGGCGGGGTATTTTGACCGCCACTTACCGTGGCCCAAGGCGTAATGGCATGATCACCGGCCACTTTGGGTTGGCAGCTGCAGTAAAGGCAAAACGCCCTGAATGCCCCTTATGGGTGCTGATGCTGGCAACTGTCTGGCTCGACATCATCTTTGTGCCGCTGTTTCTGGCCAACATCGAAACCATTGAAAAGGCGCCCGATGCAACGCGCCCCTATGGTGATGGCATCATTCACGCCACCTATACCCACAGCATTCCCGGCGTCATCCTCCTTGCTGGGATATTCGGCTATGCTTGCGCGCGCCGCTGGGGCAAGTCAGTGGGATGGGTTGCTGCTCTGGTTGTGGCCTCACATTGGTTGTTGGACGTGATTGTCCACCGCGCAGATTTGGTTCTTATTCCCGGTGTTACTGCCTTGCCCGCCTTGGGACTGGGCCTTTGGCGCTATCCCTACGCGGCGGCGGGAGTGGAACTTGCCATTCTGTTAGCGGGTTCAGCGCTCTATTGGCAGGCAGCCCGCGCCGCACAGATCAAAGCCGGCCAATCAACGACACGGGCAAACGGGCTCGCGCTGTTCTTGCTGCTATCTGGCCTTTTGGTCTTGGTGATGGACTTTAACGGCATCGCCTGAAATTCAGGGCATTGAAGTCGCAGCGGGCTCTTCTTCATAGTGGCGCAAGCCAAAGCGGCTGAGGGCCCAGGCGCGTTCATGGAAATAGTAAAGCGCAATCTTCGTCACCACCTCAAAGGTGGCAATGGAGCCCGCAATCTTGAGTGAGCCGGTGAAGAACCAGCCCCAAAATGCGGTGTCGAGAGAGCCCAAGATGCGCCAGCTCACAGCTTTCACAATTGAGCGGCGCGGGTTAGAATTGGGCTTGATATGCAAGGCAGCTGCCATGGGTGGCCTCCCGGTATTGTCTTGGTTGGTTAAGCGTCTGCCGTTTCGAGCTGCCGTTCACCGCGCACTGCCGTGCGGATGATTTTGCCATTGGCTGTGAAGTGAATGCCGCATTCTGTCTTCTCTTGCCCCATCCAGCGGCCGGCGCGCGGATTATCCGCGCTGCCCGCCTTGGACGTGCAAGTGAGCGGCGCACAGCCGATGGAATGATAACCTTCCAGTTTCAATGGATGTGAAGGCAATGCGTGGCGCACCATGTAGCTCTGCAGATCCAGCGCCGTGAATGCGGCCAGGGGTTCAATCTTGATGCGGCTCTCATCAAATGCAATTGGCTTGAGATCGGCGCGCGCCGCGCCGTGAAAGCGCTTGCGCCCCGAAATCATCACGTCAAAGCCCTTGAAGGCCTTTTCCATCGGCAAAGTCTTGCGGATGTGGCAGCAACGGTCAGGATTGGAAAGATGAAGTGAACCTGCCGGGTCTTCAAGTTCCAGATCTGCCAGATTGGGCAGGTTCACGCGCACATCGCGCAGACCCAACTCCCGCACCAGCCTGTCGCGATAGGCAATGGTTTCAGGGAACAGTTTCTGAGTATCAAGGAAGATCACCGGAATTTCGCGGTCAACTTCTGACATCATGTGCAAAAGCACAGAGGACTCAGCGCCAAAGGACGAGAGCAGCGCAATCCGCCCTCTGAAATCCCGTGCAAAAGCGCGGATTAAATCGCGCCCTTCGAGGCCCGCATAGGCTTCAAGAATCTCGTTCTGATTAACCAGCATGCGGCTGCTCTTCCCAGGCCGCAAAACCCTGATGACGGCTTGACCACACTTCGGTTTCCTGTGCGGGGCGCACCAGGCCACGCTGATAGGCCAGCGACATTTGGTGCGCCGCGGCCTGCCAAGCCTGAAGTGGGAAACGATCAGTGACCAGAAAAGAATCAAATCCAATTTGCTTCATGAATTGCAACTGATCCGGCAATATATTGCCTTCCGCACGCAACTCACTGCGGTAGCCATCCAATCGCAGGCCGCGTGCCAATGAATAGCTGCGCCCGTCAGTGAACGAGGGAAATGCCAAAACCACTAGCGCAATCTTGGAGAGGTAAGGCTGCAGGGCCTCCACCTTGTCGGTATTGCTCAGGCGCACGCCGAACAGGGCAGGGTGTTTGGCAATGGCATCCCAGTCAGCCAGCAGCCGCACGAAGCTCACCAGCAACTTGCCACCAGAGGGCAGAGCCTCTTCGTCAGCAACCGTGATATAGTCATCGGCCACGAAGGCATTGTTCTTAAGCAGTGGCATAGAGTGCTTCCTTAAAGGGCTTGGGGCCCAGGCGGCGATAGGTGGCCAGGAATTCCTCGCCCTTGTCGCGCAGTTTCACATAGGTGTTGAGGATGGTTTCAATCGCATCAGGCACTTCGTGGGCCGCAAAACCGGGCCCAAGAATAGTACCGATCGAGGCCGTTTCGGTAGATGAGCCCCCGAGCGTGATTTGGTAATATTCCTCGCCCTTCTTATCGAGGCCAAGAATGCCGATGTGACCCACATGATGGTGGCCGCAGGCATTGATGCAGCCGGAAATATTGATCTTCAGTGGGCCGTAGTCTTCCTGCAGTTTCACATCAGCAAACTTGCGGCTGATGGCTTGCGAAACCGGGATGGAACGGGCCGTGGCCAGCGCGCAATAATCCATGCCGGGGCAGGCGATGATATCACCAACCAGGCCGTAGTTGGCGGCAGCCATGTCATGCGCTTTGAGCAGCTGCCAAATCACAAAAGCATCTTCCAGCTTCACATGCGGCAACACGATGTTTTGTGCATGGGAAACCCGCAACTCATCAAAAGAGAATTTTTCGGCAAGATCGGCCATCACACGCATCTGCTCGCCCGTGGCATCGCCCGGGATGCCGCCTTCCGGCTTCAGGGAGATATTCGCAATCGTGTAGCCCTCGACCTTGTGAGCAGCCAAATTGTTGCGGGCCCACCGGGCAAAATCGGCATTCGTGCGCTTGGCTTCTTCGAAACGCGGTGCGAACCGCGAGAGCTTTTCGAATTTTGGCACAGCAAAATACTTTGTGATGCGTGCCAGTTCGGCTTCTTCAACCTGGGTTTGCTGGGCAGGATGCTTGGCATATTCGGCCTCCACCTCAGACTTGAATTTCTCGGCGCCAAGCTCATGCACCAGGATTTTGATGCGGGCCTTGTATTTGTTGTCGCGCCGCCCATAAAGATTATAAACGCGGATGATGGCTTCAAGATAGGCGATCAACTCTTTCTCGGGCAGGAAATCACGCACCGTGACAGCGATCATCGGCGTGCGGCCCTGGCCACCACCGACCATCACTTCCCAGCCGATTGTGCCAGCTGCATTCTTGTGCAGGCGCAGGCCAATGTCATGCACCTTCACAGCCGCCCGGTCATGCGGAGCACCTGTGAGGGCAATTTTGAATTTGCGCGGCAGGAACGAGAACTCTGGATGCAGCGAAGACCACTGGCGGATCAATTCGCCTACGGGCCGCGGATCAGCCAATTCATCAGCGGCAGCGCCCGCCCAATGATCCGTCGTCACATTGCGGATGCAATTGCCCGAAGTCTGGATCGCATGCATTTCCACTTCGGCCAAAGCCTGCAGAATGTCAGCGGTATCTTCCAGCTTGATCCAGTTATATTGAATGTTCTGGCGGGTGGTGAAATGGCCGTAACCCTTGTCCCACTTGTCGGCGATCAGGGCCAAAACACGCATCTGCCTTGATGACAACGTGCCATAGGGAATGGCTACGCGCAGCATATAGGCATGAAGCTGCAAATAGAGGCCATTCATCAAACGTAGGGGCCGGAATTCGTCCTCAGTCAATTCACCGCTCAGGCGCCGGTTGGCCTGGTCGCGGAACTGCTCCGTGCGCTCATTCACGAATTTGGCGTCAAACTCATCATAGCGGTACATGGCTTAAACCTCGTCGAATTGGAATGCGCCCGCAGTACCATTGGCCTGCTTGCCCAAATCCGTGCGGATTGTTGGGCCGAGCGTGCGGATGCGTTCGCGCATATGATCGGCGCGAATGTTGCCACCCACACGCGTGGCTTCAAAAAGATACTGGCCAGTCACCAGATTGGCATTCACATCTTCGGCGGCGCGTGCCTCAATGGCGGCCACGGCCTGTGGCTCCTGTGCCAACACGGCATCATCAACTTTCTCGCTCCACACGCCAGAGCGGGTGAGAAACACCACGTCTCCATCACGCAGGCGGTTTGCGGTCATGACTTGACCCTTTTCTTCACTGCTCATAGGGCGGCTCTCAAAATTGCGTCACCCAAATCTTCATGAACGGGGAAAGGGCTTGTTGGTGCATTTTGTCCAAGGCTGAGAATTTCGACTGCAATCGCCAGAGTTTCTGCCCGGCGCAAAATTGCCGGCGCCTGTTGGGCAATCACAACCACGTTGCGGCCCAGCGAAGCCAAGGCGATAGCCTGTTCGACATCACTTGAACGCACGGCGTCACGCCGGGCCATTTCCAACAGGGCAGAAGCGCCAGAATCAGTGGCAACAATCACATCCGCTTCCATCAGGCGGCGCTGTGCCTTGAGGGTGAGAAGTTCTGGATCTGCTGGCGGCACTATTAAACTCAAACGGCCCTTGCCGCCCTGGGCGTGATTGAAGAGCGTGTCACCCAGCGCGAGTTCATAGGCGACGTCATCCCCGGCCTTGTGAGCTTCTGC
>JAYTIG010000089.1:0-2257 GCA_043731995.1 Hyphomicrobiales bacterium | reverse complement strand
CAGAAAAACTATCGCAGCCGCGCCATGGTTGAAGCCTTTGAAGCGATGCTGGACGTGGGCCTGCCCTGCATCATCCGCCCCTCATTCACACTGGGCGGTACAGGCGGCGGCATTGCCTATAACCGCGAAGAGTTTTTCGACATTGTAGAAAAGGGCCTCGACGCCTCTCCCACCGCTGAAATATTGATCGAAGAGTCAGTGCTGGGCTGGAAGGAATATGAGATGGAGGTTGTCCGCGACACGGCGGATAATTGCATAATCATTTGCTCCATCGAAAACATTGACCCGATGGGCGTGCACACGGGGGACTCGATCACCGTGGCCCCTGCCCTCACACTCACCGACAAAGAATACCAGATCATGCGCAACGCATCGATTGCAGTGCTGCGCGAGATCGGCATTGAAACCGGTGGCTCCAACGTGCAGTTCGGCGTGAACCCCGCAGATGGCCGTTTGGTTGTGATCGAGATGAATCCGCGGGTTTCGCGTTCCTCCGCACTGGCGTCCAAGGCAACGGGCTTCCCCATCGCCAAGATCGCCGCCAAACTGGCCGTGGGCTACACGCTCGATGAACTGGCCAATGACATCACGGGTGGTGCCACACCTGCCAGTTTCGAGCCAACGATTGATTATGTCGTCACCAAAATTCCGCGCTTCGCATTTGAAAAATTCCCTGGTGCAAACGCATTGCTCACCACCGCCATGAAGTCAGTCGGAGAAGTGATGGCCATTGGCCGCACCTTCCAGGAGTCTGTGCAGAAAGCCCTGCGTGGTTTGGAAACGGGCCTTTCTGGCTTCGATGAAGTAGAAATCGCAGGCCTGGGCGAAGGCGACGACAAGAATGCCATCAAGGCCGCCCTGGCGACACCAACGCCAGACCGACTGTTGAAGATCGCCCAAGCCATGCGCCATGGCACAACGGTTGAGCAGATTTTCGAAGCCTGCAAATATGAACCCTGGTTCCTGCGCCAGATCGAAGAGATCGTGCAGATGGAAGATCGAATCCGGAACAAAGGCTTGCCAAATGATGCTCAGAATCTGCGCAAGCTCAAGGCCATGGGCTTTGCCGACAAGCGCCTCGCCAAGCTGGCCGGCATCAGCGAAGCCAAAGTGAAGGCCCATCGCACCAAACTCAAGGTGCATCCCGTCTACAAACGTATCGACACTTGCGCCGCCGAATTCGCCTCGCCCACAGCCTATATGTATTCAACCTATGAGACTGGCCTTGCAGGCGATGCCGGCAACGAAGCCACGCCATCGGACAAGCAAAAGATCATCATTCTCGGCGGCGGGCCAAACCGCATCGGCCAGGGCATTGAGTTTGATTATTGCTGCTGCCATGCCTGCTTCGCGCTGCATGACGCAGGCTTTGAATCCATCATGGTCAATTGCAACCCGGAAACGGTTTCTACTGATTACGATACGTCAGACCGTCTTTACTTCGAACCGCTCACCGCAGAGGACGTTCTCGAAATCATCCGCACCGAGCAAAGCAACGGCACGCTGAAGGGCGTGATTGTCCAATTCGGCGGGCAGACTCCGTTGAAGCTGGCCGACGCGCTGGCTGCCGCAGGTGTTCCCATCCTTGGCACCACGCCGGATGCCATTGATTTGGCCGAAGACCGCGAGCGTTTCTCCAAGCTGGTGAAAAAGCTGAAACTCAAACAACCTGAGAACGGCATGGCATATTCAGGCGCTGAGGCCAAGAAGATCGCCAAGCGCATCGGCTATCCCGTGGTCATCCGCCCGTCTTATGTACTCGGCGGCCGCGCCATGGAAATCGTCAAGGACGATGTGGGTCTGCAGCGTTACATTACAGAGGCCGTGGTTGTCTCCGGTGACTCGCCCGTGCTCATCGACTCTTATCTCTCCAACGCTATTGAAGTGGACGTGGATGCGATCTGCGATGGCAAGGATGTCTTCATCGCAGGCGTGATGGAACATATCGAAGAGGCCGGCATTCACTCCGGTGACTCGGCTTGTTCACTGCCACCCTATTCGCTCAAGGCGCCGATCATCGCCGAACTTGAGGCCCAGACTAAAATTCTTGCGCTGGCGTTGAACGTCGTCGGCCTGATGAATGTGCAATTCGCGATCAAGGACGACAAGGTTTACATCCTTGAAGTGAACCCCCGCGCCTCCCGTACAGTGCCTTTCGTAGCCAAGGTGGTTGGCATTCCCGTGGCCAAGATCGCGTCGCGCGTGATGGCAGGCGAGAAACTGGCAAGCTTCAACCTGAAGCACAAAAAGCTCTCGC
>JAYTIG010000088.1:0-2259 GCA_043731995.1 Hyphomicrobiales bacterium | reverse complement strand
CTGCGGCCACCATCCCTCAGCTTTCGGTGGGCGAAGCGGTGATGCAGCTTGATATTTCCACCACACCCTTTGTGTTGTTCCATAACACCAAGGAAGGCCGCCTGAATGTGGTTTACCGCAGGCCCGATGGCAACATCGGCTGGCTTGACCCGCGCAGCACGGCGCGGAACTGAGGTTTTGATTTCCCGATGAAGATTTCAGATATCATTGACGCTGGTGCGGTGTTGCCCAGCCTGAAGGCGACCACAAAAAAACAGGTTTTACAGGATGTGGCACAGCAGCTGGCACGGCTTGTGGCCATTGACCAGCGCATCATCTTTGAAACGCTGCTGACGCGCGAAAAGCTGGGCTCCACCGGCCTGGGCCAAGGCATTGCCATGCCGCATGGTCGCATGCCAGGCCTTCAGCATGTGACGGGCTTGTTCGCCAAGCTGGCAACGCCGATAGATTATGACAGCGTGGATGGCAAACCGGTTGATCTGGTGTTTGCGCTGCTGTCGCCGGACCATGCGGGCGCTGACCATCTCACCGCCCTGGCCAAGATCAGCCGCATCATGCGCTCGCCCGCAGCGCTCTCGAAGCTGCGTGCCACGAATACGGCGGAAGGGCTTTATGCGGTCCTGACGGAACCGGTGATTCCGAACCCGGCGAGTGCGGCTTGAGCGTATTTCGTTAGCGCGGGCGATATTCACCTTTACGAATTCAACAGAAAATTGAGCCGCTAGAGCGTGATCAACTTCAGCTGAGCTGAACCCAACCATGATGTCATTCCCGCGCAAGCGGGAATCTCTATTTCACACCAAACGCAGATGCCCGCTTTCGCGGGCATGACGAAAGAAAGGAATGGTGGCTCAATTTAAAATGATCTCACCCTAAAACTGGTTCGGCGGGTCAAGACCGCCGATGGAGGGGTTGGACGAGCGCGTGATCACTGGCTCGCCCAAATAATCCTGGCCATCCAATCCACGTCTTTCATGTCCAGCGTCTTGGTGTCGTGGTCTTTGTTGAAGGACGCCAGTTCAAGCGTTCTGGCGGTTTGGCGTTGCATCACTTTGGCCATCACTTGCCCGTCATTGGTTCTCACCACCACACGGTCGCCCTTCCTGATGGTGGCAGAGGGCGAGACAACGATGAAATCGCCCTCGCGGTACACTGGCATCATGGAATCGCCCGTGATCTCCAGCGCATAGGCCGAAGGATCGGTAACGCCCGGCACATCAATCTCTTCCCAGCCATTGCCAGCAGGGAAGCCTGAGTCATCAAAGAAGCCACCCTTGCCCGCCTTAGCGAGGCCCAGAAGCGGAATTTGCTTCAAGCGTGGGGGCGCGCCCTTGCGGCCTGAAAGCAGATCCATGAATTCTTCCACCGAAGCACCCGAGGCATTGAGCACGCGGGCCACCGATTCCATCGTGGGCCAACGCGGGCGGCCATCGGGGCCGTTGCGCTTCGACGGATTGAAAGAAGTGGGATCAAGCCCGGACTTCTTGGCCAAACCAGAAGCTGAAAAACCGTAACGATCTGCAATCGTGTCGATTGCGCCCCATACCTGCTTGTGTGTAAACATTGGAAAAAGCCTCGGAATTAGCAAAAATGACTTGAACTAGGAACGTTTACCTTGATTTTGCGATTTTGGCAAGAGTGATTCTTAATTTACCCTCTGTTTCTACGGGGAGTTGTGGTGCAGAATATTTTCAAGATTCTTGATTCCGTGCTGTATCGGCAGGCTTTGGCCGCAGGACGGTTTCAAGGCGCTGAAATTGATCTCAAGGATGGTTTTATCCATTTTTCCAGCGCGGCCCAAGTGCGCGAAACAGCGCGGCTGCATTTCGCAGAACGCCAGGGGTTGACGATTTTTGCCGTAACGGCGGAATCTCTTGGTGATGGATTGAAGTGGGAGCCTTCACGCGGCGGTCAGTTTTTCCCGCATCTCTATGGCGCGCTTGATATGAAACTTGTGCTCTGGGCCAAGCCTTTGGTCTGGAACGGAGGGGCGCATGACTTTCCGCCGGAGACCATTCAATGAGCCTTGCCTTTCATCTGGCGCGGCCCTTGCTGCATGTGATGGATGCGGAGGACGCCCACCGCCTCACCATTCAGGCGCTGAAATGCGCGCCTCGCCTTGGTTATGGCCCGATCACTTCGCCTGCCCTGAAGCGGCATGTGTTTGGCTTGGAATTTCCCAACCCTGTTGGACTGGCGCCGGGTTTTGACAAAAATGCCGAGGTGCCGGACGCCATGCTGGCCCAGGGGTTTGGATTT
>JAYTIG010000087.1:0-2261 GCA_043731995.1 Hyphomicrobiales bacterium | reverse complement strand
GGATCAGCGATCAACCTCTTGGCTTCTTCCCAACCGGCGCGGGCATGGGCCACGTCGCGGTCGCGGTCCTGCGTTTCCCAGGTGAAGCCTTCGCCCATCGCCTTGATGGTGACGAGATCGGGGAACTTCTCCAGCACCGTGCGTTCGCCCGTGCCCCAGGCTCCTTTGACGAATTGGATCACCGCGGATTTCATGCCATGGCCGACATGGCGGAAGATCATGCCGAAAGCGGCAGTGGATTTGCCCTTGCCCTTGCCCGTGTGAACAATGAGCAGCCCGCGCTCGATTGTCTTGGTGGCCATGATTTTTTCGCGCGCAGCCTTTTTCTTGGCCATCTTTTCGTTGTGGCGGGCGCTGTCGTGGTCAGTGTCTTCAGACATTCTGCAAATCCTTCAAACCATCGTACACTGAGTTGAGGCGCGGTTGCCAGAGGCCGCGGGCAATGGCCTCTTCCAGCCGCGCGGCGATTTCCTTCAAGGCATCCGGGTTGTTTTCGGCGATGAAGCGGCGCGTGTCGTCATCCTGAATATAGGCTTCATGGGCGAGATCGAAATGGTGCGATTTCACGGCACCCGTCGTGGCGGCGAAGGCGAACATGTAATCCACCGTGGCGGCAATTTCGAAGGCACCTTTGTAGCCATGGCGCTTCACGCCGGCAATCCATTTTGGGTTGACCACGCGTGAACGCATCACGCGGGAAATTTCTTCTTCCAGTGTGCGGACCATCGGGCGTTCAGGCCGTGAATGATCATTGTGATAGACGCGGGGCTTGCTGCCCGATTGGGTTTCCACCGCCGCACTCATTCCGCCTTCGAATTGGTAATAGTCGTCGCTGTCCAGCAAGTCATGCTCACGGTTGTCCTGGTTGTGGAGAACGGCTTCGATGGATGCGAGGCGGCGCTTGAACAGGGCTTCGTTGTTCTCGCCCTTCTCGCGCGTGCCGTAGGCATAGGCACCCCAGGTGACATAGGCGGCGGCGAGATCGGATTTGGTGTCCCAGATGCGTTCGTCGATCAGCGCTTGCAGGCCCGCGCCATAAGCGCCGGGCTTGGCACCAAAAATGCGGGTGGCACTGAGGCGGGTGGCTTCATCGGCGGGCAGGCCGGAGGTGATGAGTGTTGCGGCCTCGGCACGGGCGCGGGCGGCCAGTGGATTGTCAGCATCAGGCTCATCCAGTTCGGCCACGGCCCGAAAGGCCTTGTCGAGCAGTTCGATTTGCGCCGGGAAGGCGTCGCGGAAGAAGCCAGAGATGCGCAGGGTCACATCCACGCGCGGGCGGGCGAGTTTTGCCAGGGGAATGATCTCAAAGCCTACTACGCGCCAACTGGACGTATCCCATTTGGGCTGGGCACCAATAAGGGCCAGGGCCTGGGCAATGTCATCGCCACCGGTTCTCATATTGGCCGTTCCCCAGGCCGAAAGACCAACGGTTTTAAGATGTTGACCTGTATCCTGGAAGTGACGCTTCAACAGCTCGGCAGCAGATTTCTGGCCCAATGTCCAAGCCGTTGGTGTAGGGAGGGCGCGGTTGTCCAGTGAATAGAAGTTGCGCCCGGTAGGCAGTACATCCAACCGCCCCCGGGTGGGGGCGCCGGAAGGGCCAGGGTGCACCCGGCACCCAGCAAGGCCATTGAGCACGGCGGCCATTTCCGATGGGCCGCAAGCCGCAAGGGCGGGACGGATGGTGGATTCTATCTTTTGAAGTACGTCCATTAACTCGTCATGCTCGCGAAAGCGGGCATCTGTGTTTTGTGAAGGAAACAGAGATTCCCGCTTTCGCGGGAATGACGAAACGAGCGATTGAGCCAGCAATTCCAGCCGCTCCACCGTGTCACCATTTGTGCGCCAAGGGTCAGGGGAAACAGCGGCCAATTGCGGTGGGCGTGAGCCTTTCCAGCCTTCAGCCATGTTGCAGTTCAGCGGATCGAAGGGCGCGAAATCCAGTGCATCGCTCAGTGCACGGATCAATGACTGGTCGGCGCCTTCGCCAAGTCCGCGTGGCACGCGGGTGAGGGCTACCAGCAAGTCGGCCTCCTGCTGGCCTGTGGGTGATTGGCCGAGAATGTGCAAGCCATCCCTGATTTGCGCTTCCTTCAAGTCGCAGAGGAAGGCATCAAGTTTCAGCAAGTCATCGTCGCTGTTGCCGCCAAGCCCCGCGTCTTGATCCAGCCGCGATGCGCGGGTGAGATCGAAGATGCGGGTGCGCAATTCAGACAATCGGCGTTTGTCGAGGCCGGAAGCGAGATAATATTCATCCACCA
>JAYTIG010000086.1:0-2263 GCA_043731995.1 Hyphomicrobiales bacterium | reverse complement strand
GCAAGGAGACCAGAACATGACGGCAAAAAATCATTTGAAGCGAATTGTCGCAACCTTCGCACTCGCATTAGTGCTCATTGCACCCGCATGGGCCGATGATCAGACCCCGGCGACGGGACAATTCAACGCCGAGCAGAGGAGCGAAATCGGCGGTATCATCCGAAACTATCTCCTCGCCCATCCGGAAGTCATCACCGAAGCAATGCAAAAACTCCAGGAACAGGAGAGGCAAGCCGAGGACCAGAGGCTCAGCGAAGCGGCCAAGGGCGTGAAGCCGATCGATGGCGAAGATCACATCAGGGGCGATCTGAACGCATCGGTTATGGTCATCGAGTTCTCGGATTTCGAGTGTCCATTCTGCAAAAGTTTCCATGCAACCATGAAGCAGGTGATGGGGAACTATGAGAAGGATGGCAAAGTCGCCTGGGTCTATCGCCACTTTCCGCTCGACCAGATTCACTCCAAGGCCCGCAAGGAAGCACAGGCCGCAGAGTGTGCCGCAGAGCAAGGCGGCAACAAGGCGTTTTGGGCTTATGCTGACAGGCTGTTCGAGATCGCACCGTCAAACAATCGTCTTGATTTGGCGCAGCTCCCCATAGTTGCAAAAGACACCGGCTTAGATCAGGCCAAATTTGAGACTTGCCTTTCAGGCGATCAGAAGGGCGGCAAGTTCGCCGCGCATATTGAGGCCAATTTGCAGGATGCGACCCTCTCCGGGGGCACAGGCACACCTTACAGTCTGGTGATCAACAGCAAGGGGCGCATTTTCCCGGTCAACGGTGCCATGCCCTATGAGGCGGTCACGGCGATCATTGATGCAGCCCTCAAGGAGCAATGACCGGAGATGATTGGCCAGGCACTCGCTCAAGTCTTCAGTCGGGGTTGGTACCTTGCGCTTGCTAGCGTGACGGCGCTTGTAACCTTCGTGCTGAGCACTTGGCTGGGAAATCTTGGACTCGTCTGGCAAGTGGCCACTTCGGAAGGATTGCCGCTCACCGACAAGGTTAGAATTCTGCTGGCCCTCATCGGAGCAATCGCAACCAACTTTACGATTTTCTCGGGCGCAGCCGTGATTGGCATCGCCGTGCTGTTTGGCATGAATGTCGCCGTGATCGCTTACGCCACTATGGAGCGGCGACAGCTTGTCGGGAAATCAGGACCAGCAGTGTCGGTGGTGAGTCTGGGCGGATTGGCGAGTGGCCTGTTGGGGATTGGATGTGCCGCCTGTGGGACTTTGCTGCTCAGCCCGGCGCTCGCCTTCCTCGGTGTTGTGACGCTGGTCGCTCTACTGCCCTTCGGCGGCGAGGAATTCGGAGCGCTTGGTGTCGGGCTGCTCAGCCTGTCGCTCATCATGTCTGCCAAGAAAATTGGCCAGCCCATGCTGTGCCAAGTGACGTCACTACCAAACCAAGTTTAACCCCAAGGAGAAGTAAAATGAAAACTGCCTATCGTCTCGTTGCCGCCGCCGTTCTGATGGCCCTGCCTGCACCCGCTATTGCGGATGCTATCATGGGCACCATGTACAAGAACCCAAGCTGCACCTGCTGCGAAACCTATGCCGCCTATCTGGAAAAGAACGGCTTCAAGATCGACATCAGGCCAACCAATGATCTAGACCAAGTGGCCGCAAGGGAAGGCGTTCCCGCCCAACTGCGCGGCTGCCACACCATCAAGATCGGCAACTACATTGTGGAAGGCTTCGTGCCTGCCGATCAGGTCAAAAAAATGCTGACAACCATGCCTGCCATCACCGGCCTGTCGATGCCGGGGATGCCCATGGGCATTCCGGGCATGGGCTTTGATGCAATGCCCGGCATGGCACAACAAACCTACACCACCATGTCCTTCACCAAGGGTGGCGGCGAACCCACGGTCTATGGCACTTATCCGAAAAGCTGAGACTGCAACTGAACATCCCGGCACGGCAACACTGTTGCTGCGCCGGATAGATTGACCTTTCTTGCAAGGGTGATACATGACTGAACAAAAATTGCTTGAGGCTTCGGCAAACCCGAACGGTTTTGCATCCCGCCGGAGGCTGGTACTGGCCTTGCCCGCGCTGGGCTTTGCCGGATTGGCAGGTATGCTTGCTGTGGGCCTCAACCGCGATCCCAGCAAACTGCCGTCCACGCTCATCGGACAAAAAGCACCCGCATTCGATCTACCACCCGTCAAGGGCCGGACATTGGGGCTGGCAAGTGCCAATCTTTTGGGCGAGGTCTCACTGGTCAACGTCTTTGCCTCGTGGTGTGTGGCCTGCCGC
>JAYTIG010000085.1:0-2271 GCA_043731995.1 Hyphomicrobiales bacterium | reverse complement strand
GTGCCTCTTCCACATCGCCCGATTCAAGAATGTGGTTCATAGCATCGGCCTCGGAGGCCCAAACACCAGCAAAGCAATCAGCTTGCAACTCCACCTTCACGCTGAGGTGGTTGGCATCAACTTCGCTGGCCTGCCGGCGCGCGGCTTCCACCTGATCGGAAATGCCAAGAAGGTTTTGCACATGGTGGCCCACTTCATGCGCCACCACATAGGCTTGGGCAAAGTCTCCGGGCGCACCCAGTTTGTTTTTCAGTTCCTGATAGAAAGCGAGGTCGATATAAACCTTGCGGTCAGAGGGGCAATAGAACGGGCCCATGGAGCTTTGCGCCGTGCCGCAGCCAGACTGGGTGAAATTCGAGAACAGCACCAGCTTGGGCTTTTCATATTGTTTGCCCATGTCAGCGAAAATCTTGGTCCACACATCTTCGGTGGAACCCAAGACCTTGCCCACGAATTGCTTACCGGGATCACCTGCCGCAGCAGTGCCACTTGCTGTGCCACCATTTTGGATCGCCGTTCCCGTTTGCCCGGTAATGACCTGGGAATTTGTGGTTGGCATTTGAATGCCGCCACCGCCACCATTGACCATATTGAGCAAGTCAATGCCGGTGAACATCTTCAAGCCGAAATAGATCACGGCCAGAATGATGATGCCGCGAAAACCAATGGTGTTGAGTAGCAAGGGCAGCAACATGCCAAGCCCGCCGCTACCACCGCCAAGGCCGGAGCCGCCACCAAAAGGTGAACCCATTCCGCCGCCTGAACCGCGGTCGTCTTCGACGTTGGAGCTTTCACGTTGATTGTCGAGCCGCATTTTATCCCCCTGTAATGGCGCAAAGTGGAGCTGCGCCCGGAATTCCGTCGAGGGTGAATTTGGCGGTTCACCCCCAAATTTGCAAGGCTGATTTGCAGGCAATTGTGCAGGCAATCCGGCTCTTGCGATTGGCGCGTTACCGCGCTTGGGCTATGACCCTTCATCATGACCGACAGACTCATCATCGCATTGGCCCAGTTGAACCCCACCGTGGGCGGCATTGCTGCCAATCTCGCCAAGGCCAAGGCCGAAGTGGCCAAGCTTTCGGGCGTGGACCTGGTGCTGCTTCCTGAATTGTACATCGCTGGCTATCCGCCGGAAGATCTGGTGTTGCGGCCCTCTTTCGTTGCGGCTTGCAAGGCGGCGGCGGAAGAACTCGCACAGGCATTTGCGCAAGGCCCGGCCATTCTCGTGGGCCTGCCGTGGCGTGAAGGCGACAAGTTGCATAATGCCGTGGCGCTGTTGAACGGCGGCAAGATTGAAACCCTGCGCTTCAAGCATGATCTGCCGAATTATGGCGTGTTTGACGAGAAGCGCGTGTTCCAGCCCGGCCCTGCGCCGGGGCCGATCAGTTTCAAAGGCGTGCGTCTTGGTGTTCCCATTTGTGAAGACATCTGGGCTTCGGAGACTTGCGAGACGCTGGCAGAGACAGGTGCTGAAATTCTGCTCTCGCCCAACGGCTCACCATTTGAGCGCGACAAGGATGATGTGCGCCTCAACCTTGTTGTGGCGCGGGTGACAGAGACAGGCCTGCCGCTGGCCTATCTCAATCAGGTCGGCGGGCAGGATGAGTTGGTTTTTGACGGCGCTTCATTTGTGTTGAACGCCGATCGCTCACTGGCGCTGCAAATGCCGATGTTTGAAGAGGCCGTAGTCATCACCGAATGGAACCGCGTGAGCGATGGTTGGGTTTGCAAGAAGGGTGAAGTTGCGCACCTGCCTGAGAACGAAGAAGAAGCCTGGAAGGCCTGCGTGCTGGGCCTTCGCGACTATGTGAACAAGAACCGTTTTCCTGGCGTGGTGCTGGGTATGTCGGGTGGCATTGATAGCGCAGTTGTCGCGGCCATGGCTGTCGATGCGCTGGGCAAAGAGCGCGTGCATTGCGTGATGTTGCCCTATGCATATACCAGCAAGGACAGTCTGGTGGATGCGGAAGAATGCGCCAAGGCTTTGGGCGTGCGCTATGATGTGGTGCCGATCAAGGAACCGGTGGAGGGATTCCTCTCGGTCTTGAAGCCAATGTTTGCTGGCAAGAACAGTGATACGACGGAAGAGAACATCCAGTCCCGCTCGCGTGGCGTGATCCTGATGGCGATCTCGAACAAGTTCGGCGCGATGGTTCTCACCACCGGCAACAAGAGCGAGATGAGTGTGGGTTATGCCACCTTGTATGGCGACATGAATGGCGGCTTCAACCCGATCAAGGATATTTACAAGGTTGAAGTCTACCGCCTGGC
>JAYTIG010000084.1:0-6104 GCA_043731995.1 Hyphomicrobiales bacterium | reverse complement strand
AAGAACCCTGGAAGAAAATCCTCAAGCATGTCGAAGACACTGAAGCCGATGGCGTGGAGCTCAATTTCGGCTGCCCGCATGGCATGAGCGAGCGCGGCATGGGCGCTGCGGTGGGGCAGGTGCCTGAATATATCGAGATGGTGGCGCGCTGGTGCAAGCAGCATTCGCGCATGCCGGTAATTGTAAAGCTCACACCGAACATCACCGACATTCGCAAGCCAGCGCGTGCGGCATTCAAGGGCGGGGCAGATGCCGTTTCGCTGATCAACACCATCAATTCCATCACCCATGTGGATTTGGACAGCTTCTCGCCCATGCCTTCGATTGACGGCAAAGGTTCACATGGCGGCTATTGCGGCCCGGCGGTCAAGCCCATTGCGCTTTCCATGGTTTCCGAGATCGCGCGCGACAAGGAAACGAATGGATTGCCGATTTCGGCAATCGGCGGCGTGACCACCTGGCGCGATGCGGCGGAGTTTATCTCCATGTCAGCCGGCAATGTGCAGGTGTGCACGGCGGCGATGACCTATGGCTTCCGCATTGTGGAAGAAATGAAGGCCGGCCTTTCGCGCTGGATGGATGAAAAAGGCTATGCCTCGATTGAGGACTTTCGTGGCCGTGCCGTGCCAAACGTCACCGACTGGCAATATCTCAATCTCAACTACATCGCCAAGGCCAAGATTGATCAGGACGCCTGCATCAAATGTGGCCGCTGCTATGCGGCCTGCGAAGACACGTCACATCAGGCCATCATGAAAGAGAAGGATGGCCAGCGCCACTTTGAAGTGATGGATAATGAATGCGTGGCTTGCAATCTGTGTGTTGAAGTGTGCCCGGTGGAAGGTTGCATCACCATGGTCCAACAAACCTCTGGTACTGATGAACGCACCGGCCGCAAGATCAACAGAGACTATGCCAACTGGACCACACACCCCAATAATCCAATGGCCAAGCAAGCGGCGGAGTAATGCACCAGATTCAAGTTGCTACGGGAATTTCGAGATGATCGAATGAATGACCGGGCTTGCCCTGTCTCCGATTGAAGCTGCTGCGCCCAAGACTCTTCGTGATTTTGTGGTTAATTTATGTTAACCTGTACGTGTGGGGTGCGTTAGTTAGGGAGTGGCGAAATGAAGAAATCAATTACTGTTAAGATATTTTTTGGCTTTGTTGCGATCACCGGACTTGTTGCGATTAGCAGCCATCAAACGCCTGCAGCGGCATTTGAAATGAAGGCCTGCCTGAAGGGGCATTCAGCACTTGAATGCCAATGCGAACAAGCCATCGATATTGGCAGCGCAGCGGCTTTGAAGAAATTTGTTGTCACTTATGGCCGCACACGGACGTCCTGCAACGCGGCAGCTTCTACGTTGGGTATAAAGATTCCACCCAAGCCAACGGCAGCGTCTGTTTTGGCAGCCAAGAACAACAATGGGCTTGGCAATGGCGATGAAGGAAATTGCACCGGCTCTGGCTGCAGCGACCCTTCCAATCCGGGCAATGGCGGAACTTCCGGTGGCGGTGGCGGTGGCGGTGGTAGCGGCGGCGGCGGTAACGGTGGCGGCAAGGGACACAACAAATAGCCCCTGAAATGAATAGCTGCGAAATGGGACGTTCAGCCCGCTCTGGCTGACCATCGTCGGCCTTGGCTGTTCATTTGGTGCTAAGCCTTGTATTGGCCCGCTGCCCTAACCTGCATCCGGTTGCCTTGATGCAGGCACGTCTCATGTTCCGGTTTTCGCTGACGTGGCGCAGTTTTTCAGGAAGCGGCTGGCGTAGGCATAGTCCATGGTCAAAAGATCAGTGGTCAAGCCATGATTGGCCTTGATCCAGGATTTTACCCAAGCCGGATATTTCATCAGCAAGATGCGTTCTGCGTCTCGCACGGTTTGTTCGTCGTCTGCGATGGGCAGGTGGAACCGGAAATAAGCATCCTGGGTGACACAGAGCTGGCCTTGCGGCAGCCCGAGATAGAGCGTGCAGGCCGAGTCACAACGCCCGGTGAATTGAAGCCTGGTCTGGTTTTCGCGGAATTGCGCCTGCTTGAGAAGATATTGAATGATTTCGCCGCCCGAATCCTCTGCAATCTGAACCGTGCCTTGTTGTGGATTTTGGGGTATGGCGTTATGCACAGCAGGCGCAGCCTCGGCACTTGTCAGTGCCATAAACGTGCCAATTACGCCAACAAACTTCCAAATTGACACAGCAAGCAACTCCCAAACCATCACGCCCGGGGAAAGCGCTGTGTCAGCCTAGGGATGCAATCGTAAACAAAGACCCAATATAGCAAGGCAAATTGAAGAGAAGGATTTGGAGGAAGCCGTCTCAGCCGCCGATAAAGGCATCGAAGGCGGCCAGAAAACGCTGACGAATCTCGTCCTTTTCATTGAGGATTTCGTGGCGTGAATCGGCGATGGTGAGCGACGAGAAGCCCGGCGCACGGGCGAGAAAGCGTTTAGTGTCCACATTATTGACGACCTTGTCGAGGCCAGCCAGTGCCACCAGCGTGGGACAAGAGGGCCCGCGATCTTCTGGCCAGTCCATCAATTCATCAATCGAGGAAATGGCGGCGCGCAGCCAACTGAAGGTGGGGCCGCCAATGGCAAGTTCGGGATGGTGATCAAGTGTGACCATGTCGCGCTCAAAACGCTTATGATCAGAGGTGAGCGGGTTTTTGGAAAAATCGCTGCTCTTGAACGGCAAATGTGAATAGCCCGGCAAATAGGCACCGCCAAAGCCTGTCATCGTTGCGCCTGTTGCCAGACCTCGCGCCACGAATTCAGGCCAGAGGCCAAAGTGAAATCCCAAAAGCGGGGCGGTGATCACTGCGCGCTCCAACCACTTCTTGCCGCGCAAGGCTCGCAGCATCATGTGGCCGCCCGTGGAATGAGCAAGGCCATAAAAAGGTTTGGGGCATTGCGCCACGAGAATGCGTGAATAGATGGCATCCAGATCGGCATCATAGCTGGCAAAGCTATCGATGTGGCCGCGCAAGGAGTTGGAGAGCAGGCGCTGCGAGCCGCCTTGGCCACGCCAATCGAACGTTGCCACAGCCAGGCCGCGCCGTGCCAAATCCCGCATGGTTTCGAAATAGCGCTCGATGAATTCGGCGCGGCCACCAAGGATCAGAACTGTGCCCTTGGGACGCGGTGGAACGCAAAAAGCGGCGCGCAGCTTGACACCACCGCTGGATAGAACCTGCACGCAGGTGATGTTAATTGGCGCCTTGTTGGTGGGCGTTGGGAAAAGCTGCATGCCAGCGGCTTAACCGCTTGGCACGCTTAGCTCAAGCCTTTGCGTGCAGGAGGCCCTGAGCCTGAGAAAACCAACCCTTTTGCGTCATGCCCACGAAAGTGGGCATCTCAGTTTCGCAACAAGCTCTAACCAGTCAAAGATTTGGGGAAACAAAGATTCCCGCTTTCGCGGGAATGACGAATCCCTGAGAGATGAGAAATGTCTTGATGCGCTTCAGAGCTTCTTCACCGCTGTCAGTTCACCACTGGCGCCATTGACTTCAACTTCAAATTTGTTGCCCCCGCGCTCTGCGCTGTAGACCAGCGATTTTCCGTTGCAAGACTTGCTTGCCACATTGGAAAATCCAAAGCTGGAAACGATGCCAGCGCCCTTATCGCAATTCACGCCGCCTGCTTGCGGTTTTACCGGTGTGGTGGAAGCAGTCGCGGTGTTGTCGCTATTCTGGCTGGACGTTGTTGAAGCAGTCGCGGTGCCTTCATTCTGGACAGGCTGTGTTGCAGTTGTGCTGGCTGTGTTGACGGCAGGTGTTGCGATGACTGGTTTCACCACAGGCTTTGCCGCAACTGTCTTTGGCTTTATCACCTTGGGCTTCTTGTGTTGGGGATAAACCGGATCGGCATAAGGCAGGTTGCCGTAGCTGGCCTCCGGCGGAACGCCGTAATAGGCGCTGTGGCCGTAGCGGCGGGCCATTTCACGCTGATAGAGGTTATATTGGCGCTGATTGAAACGCTCCTCTGGCGTCATGCCGTCACTGCCATAGGGGTCGGCATAGGCATCTTGTGGCGGCACGTCATAATAGCCGGGGGGCGGGCTGTCATATTGATTGGCGTCTTGCCACCAAAAGAGCCGGCGCGCCTGCGCGGGCTGCATGAGGGCCAACAAGGCGGTTGGAACGGCAACCGCCAGAACCCATTTTTTCAGCATTGCCATCTCCATTGCGGCACGAATGATTACCCCATTCTCCACGGAATGAGGGCATGATTGCGGCAGATCAGCGAAAAAGCCTGCTTACCGCGATTTGCGATACTACCAATCAGAAGGGCTGACGCCAATCACTTGGCCGCGCATGCTGACCTGGATGTCATAGGGGCGGCCGTATTTCCAGCCCTGATAGCCATAGACGGGGGCGGAACAATCCACCGGTCGTACGCCGTGGAAACCTCGTGCGCGCACCACGTTAACACCTGCGCGGCAGGATAGGCGATAGCCATAGCCGTAGCGCGGATGATGATCCCAACGCGGATCTGGGCCGTCAAAGCCCCAAGGCCTTGGCTCATAGTGGCGCATATAGGTGCCATCCGAATAGCCGGAAGAAAACGGATCTGCTCCAAAGCCAACGCCAAAACTGAAGGTTGGGTCGGCCTTGGCAGTGCCCATGGCCAAAGCTGAAGCAAGGGCCGCAGTGGCCAAGACTGTCTTGAAATACATGTTGAAAACTCCCACTCACGAACGCGGCGCACCTGCCGTTTCTGAGATACGGACTAGCTTATGGTGGCTGAACGAAAGCGCACGGGGCCGTTCATCCTGCGTTCATGTACATTACAATTTTGCCTTTTCGAGCCCCTTGAAAAGGGCTGGGGCCTTCCCATTTCTAGGGCTGCGGGTGCCTTTGTGGGCCCGCGAAATTGTCAAATTGCTTTAGGAGAATATGACATGTTTGATTTTACCCCTCTCTATCGTTCCTCGGTTGGCTTTGACCGTCTGTTCCAGCTTCTGGATGAGGCTGCGGCCAGCGAAACCCAAACTTATCCGCCCTATAACATTGAGCGCGTCGGCGACAATGAATACCGCATCACCATGGCGGTTGCTGGCTTTGGCCCGGCCGATGTGGCCATTGAAGCCAAGGGCAACACCCTCACCGTGACGGGCAAAAAGGCCGACAAGCCTTCTGCTGCTGGCGAGATGCTGCACCAGGGCATTGCCGCGCGCGGTTTTGAACGCCGCTTCCAGATGGCAGATCATGTGGAAGTGAAAGGCGCTGATATGGACAATGGCTTGCTCCACATCGCGCTGGAGCGCCGTGTGCCTGAGGCCTTGAAGCCGCGCCAGATTCCGATTGGGTCTGGCCCGAAGCTCAAGAGCATTGATAATAAGGCCGCCTGATCTAACCTTATCGGACGGCAGCGGGGCGCTGGGAAACCAGCGCCTCGTTTCTTTTTGCAACTTCGCGCACAGCCAAAAACGTGAAAGCCAGGGCAATAGCGGTGCCTGCTGATGCAGCAATATAGATGCTGCTCAAGCCGAAATCCTGGGCGAGAAAGCCGAGCAGCAGCGGCAGCAACACACGTGGCGGGCCACTGACGCCCGAAACCAGCCCCAGGGCGGCCGCACGTGATTCAGGTGCAAGGCGCGCTGCCACGGAAAACAAGCAAGGGAAAATCAGGCCCAGACCAACACCCGCGATAGCAAAAGCAATGACGGACACGCCGAAGCTGGGGCCCGTGGCCAAGATGAGAAATCCAATAAGCCCCACGGCAAATGAAAAAGCCACAAGGTGCAGGTCATCAAAGCGGGCGCGCAGCCTGTCTCCCAGCATGCGCATGCTGCCGTTGCAAAGGCCGAAAAATGCCACACCCAGCCCGGAATAGGCGGCGAGCTGCGGTTGCAGTTCATTCAGCATTTGGCCAGACCATTGCACGCAGGTGAGCTCGGCCGCCACATCGAGGCCGATGGTGATGCCAATCAGGATCAATATCTTCTTGGGCAAAGGTGCAGGGGCCGGGGCATCATGGGCGCGTTCCACCCCACGATGGGGGATGGCGGCGTGAACTGCATAGATTGCCGCGGCCACAAAGGGAAATGCCGGAACAGCAGCCCAGAGCGGCCCCCAGTTGACGGAGATAAAACCT
>JAYTIG010000083.1:0-2302 GCA_043731995.1 Hyphomicrobiales bacterium | reverse complement strand
GTGCCCGCGCCATAAGAGACGAGCGTTGCGTGATCGAGGTGATGGCTGATGGTCATGATGCTTGTTCCATAGCGCCGCGCAAATGGGCATAGGCCAGCCGCATCCGGGATTTAACAGTTCCCAGGGGCAGGCCGAGTTTGGCGGCAATTTCGGTTTGGGTGAGTTCTTCGTGATAGGCCAGTTGCAACACGGTGAGCTGATCTGCAGGAATGGCCTTCATTGCAGCCTGCAAAATTCCGGCCCGCTCTTCGCGCAGCATGCGTTGCTCGCTGCCTTCGGTTTCATCTACCGGGTCCCATTCGATCATGTCGATTGAAATATTCGGCTTCTGGCGGCGCACCCGGTCAATCATGGCGTTGCGGGCGATGGTGAAAACCCAGCCCTGAAGGCTGCCACGGCTGGGATCAAAGAGCCCCGCCTTGGTCCAGACGTTCAACATCACATCCTGCATCACATCTTCAGCGCTGGCGAAATCCAGCCCGCGACGCATCAGCAGGCCCTTCACCTTGGGCGCGAGCAGATCAAACAACTCGCCAAAAGACTCCCGGTCCAGGTTCTGTGCGACCTGGCGAATGAGCAAGGCGAAGCGGTCCTCGCTCATATCTGAACCTGCGGTATGTGTGTAAGTGGCATGGCGCCGGATGGTAATGATGTTTTTCATGGCTTGCACGACTTTTACGCAAGCAACCGCCCGGCGGATCACAACTTGATGAAAGTGATCCAGTCCTGCCTGCAAAGCGTATCTCCTTCAAATTGAAGCAGGAACACATGTCCAAGAAAAACATTGCGGTGATCGGCTCGGGCATTTCGGGCCTATCGGCGGCCTGGCTTCTGGCCAAATCCCATCACGTGAGCCTGTTTGAGGCTGAACGCCGGTTTGGCGGCCATGCCCATACGGAAAACTTTGGCCCAGCCGCGTGCAGAGTGCCGGTGGATGTGGGCTTCATCGTTTTCAATGAGAAGACTTATCCCAATTTCGTGCAGTTGCTGAAGGCGCTGGATGTGGAGAGTTATGAAACCGAGATGGGCTTTTCGGTTTCACTTGATCACGGGCGCACCGAATATTCAGGTGGAAGCCTGGCACAACTCCTGGGCTCTCCGGCTTCAGCCCTTTCGGTCAGCCATTGGGCCATGCTGCGCGATATTGCCCGCTTCTACCGCAGTGCCGTGGCGCTTTCCGCACAAATTGATGATGCCATGAGCCTTGGTGAATTCCTGAAGCTCCACCGCTTCGGAAAGCCCTTTATCGAGCGCCATCTTGTGCCCATGGCATCGGCCATCTGGTCTTCGCATCCGGGGCAAATGCTCGCCTATCCTGCCAAGGCCTTCATCCAGTTTTTTGAAAATCATCGGCTTCTGCATTTTGGCGCGCGTGACAAATGGCGCAGCGTGCGCGGCGGTTCGCGCCGCTATGTGGAGCGCATTCTGGCTTCGGGCATGGAACTGCACCGCGGCGATGCGGTGGTCTCAATCACGCGCGGGCCTGGTGGAGTTCGCCTGCGCTGTGCCTCTGGCCATGAAGCACAGTTTGATGACGTGGTTCTGTCCACGCATGCTGATGAGGCGCTGGCACTATTGGAAAACCCAACTGCCCAAGAACGCGCTTTGCTCAGCCCCTTCCGCTATTCCGATAACAGCGTCACTGTTCACCGCGATGCGAAGCTCATGCCCAGGGCGCGGCGGCATTGGTCAAGCTGGAACTATATCGGTGCGGCGCAAGGCAATTGCAGCGTGACCTATTGGATGAACCAGTTGCAGGACCTTGGCACCGATACAAATTATTTCGTTTCGCTCAATGCCGCGCAAGCGCCCGATCCGGCTTTGACGGATCTCAACTTTGCCTGCAGGCATCCCATCTTCAACAGTGCCACACTTGCGGCACAGAAAAGTCTTTGGCACCTGCAAGGCCAGCAGCGCACATGGTTCTGCGGGGCTTATTTTGGCGCCGGCTTTCATGAGGATGGATTGCAGGCCGGCCTTGCCGTGGCTGAGCAACTGGGCGGCGTAATGCGGCCATGGATTGTCCCCGCCCCTTCGGGCCGCATCCATGTTGGAGATGAACCGCAGGTGGCTGACGTGCTTCTGCAGGCGGCAGAATGATGTTCAGCGGCAATGCCATATTCAAAGGAAGCCTGATGCATCGGCGCTATCTGCCCACGCGCCATGAACTTTCTTACCAAGTGGCAGATGTGCTGGTTGATGTGGAGCAGCTTGAACAGCTGAATGAAAAGAGTTGGCTCTTTGGCTATAATCGCAGGCGCCTGTTCAGCATTGATGACAAGAACCATGGGCCCGGCGATGG
>JAYTIG010000082.1:0-2306 GCA_043731995.1 Hyphomicrobiales bacterium | reverse complement strand
GCACCATTCAGAATGACATTCTGAAAGAGTTCATGGTGCGCAACACCTATATCTATCCGCCGGAAGCTTCGATGCGGATCGTCTCAGACATCATCGCTTACACGGCAAAGGAAATGCCGAAGTTCAATTCCATTTCCATCTCCGGCTATCACATGCAGGAAGCCGGTGCCACCTTGGTGCAGGAGCTGGCCTTCACCCTGGCCGATGGCCGCGAATATGTGCGCGCGGCTCTGGCGCGTGGGCTGGATGTGGATGAGTTTGCGGGCCGCCTCTCATTCTTCTTCGGCATTGGCATGAGCTTTTTTGCCGAGGCTGCCAAGCTGCGCGCAGCGCGACTGCTGTGGCACCGTATCATGTCTGAGTTCAAACCGAAGAAGTCCGAAAGCCTGATGCTGCGCACCCATTGCCAAACGTCGGGCGTTTCATTGCAGGAGCAAGACCCCTACAACAACATCATCCGAACGGCCTATGAGGCATTGGCGGCAGTGCTGGGTGGCACGCAATCACTGCATACAAATTCTTTTGATGAAGCCATCGCACTGCCCACGGAATTTTCCGCCCGTATCGCGCGCAATACCCAACTCATCTTGCAGCACGAAACGGGCATCACCGATGTGGCCGATCCGCTGGCGGGTTCATATTACGTTGAAAACCTCACGCAGCAGTTTGTGGACAAAGCCTGGATGTTGATCGAACAGGTGGAAGCCATGGGCGGCATGACCATGGCTGTCGCAAGCGGTTGGCCCAAGCATCAAATTGCAGAGGCTGCCTTGCGGCGGCAAGCGGCGGTGGACAAGGGCGAGGCCGTTATCGTTGGCGTGAACAAATACCGGCTGGAAGATGAAGCGCGGCTGGAAACGCGGCAGATCGACAATGCTGCCGTGCGCAAGGCCCAGGTGGCGCGGCTGCAGAAAATCCGCAAAAGCCGCGATGGCGCGCGGGTGAAAGATGCGCTCGCGGTCCTGAAGATGGTTGCCTCTTCCGGCGACGGCAATCTACTGGCGGCCACTGTTGAAGCGGCGCGGGTGCGCGCATCGCTTGGCGAGATTTCCGATGCACTGCGTGATCAATTTGGCGCGCACGAGGGCAAGGAAGAAATCGTTTCCGGCGTTCATGCCGCTGCATACGGCAATGATCCCGAATACAAGCTGCTGCGGCAGCGCCTGAGCGACTATGCAAAGCGGGCCGCCAAGCGCCCGCGGCTGTTGGTGGCCAAGTTGGGGCAGGATGGGCATGACCGCGGCGCGCAGGTGATAGCCTCCGGCTTTGCCGATCTTGGCTTTGATGTTGTGCCAGGCCCCATGTTCCAGACGCCGGAAGAGGCCGCGGCGCTCGCCATCGCTGAAAAGGTGGATGTGGTGGGTGTTTCATCTCTGGCAGCAGGGCACCGCACGTTGGTGCCGCAGCTTGCGGAATTTCTCAAGGCAAAGGGCCATGAGCATATTGCCATCGTGTGCGGGGGTGTGATCCCGCGCGAAGACTATGCCTTTTTGAAAGCCCATGGTGTGGCGGAAGTGTTTGGCCCCGGCACCAATGTGCTGGATGCCGTGCGCAGCGTTCTGGATGTGTTGGAAGGCCGCTTACGCAACACGGCCTGAAGCACAATCAGTTGGTTAGAACAACTGTTGCGGTTGAGACAACTCCAATGGGCACGGGCACTTTCGTGGCATTGTAATTGGTGTTCAAGACAAGATTGGGGCCATTGTTGATCGCCATGTGCAGCGCAATGATCGCCGTGTAGGCAGAACTTTCCGCAACAGTGCCATTTGGATCAGTCAACAGATTTGTTCTTGGAAAATAGATTGTTCCGGTCAACTGGTGCACGCCGCTGGCGCTGATGATATGGGGCACGATGGAGTTCATGCTGCGATCCGCAAAGAACAGCAGCCCTGCCAGTGGCCCTGTTTCTGCGCCACTCAGATTCACACTTGCAGTTCCGACAAGCCACAGCAGGGCATTTTTTCCAGTCAGGTAGAAGCCCGTATTGGTTCCATTTACTACTGCACTGTTGCCGACATAGAAGAAGCCATCTTTAACTATGTAGGTTCCCGGATTGAAGCTCACATTCGCTGTTCTAGAAATATTTATGCCCCCACAATAGACACCTGGATTGAGCACTGCACTGCCCGAAGTAATTTTATAGTTGTTGGCCGTGCAGCCACCAAAGGCTGGTTCCGAACCGGCCCAGTGCCAACTTAACTACCCATGGCTCCAACAGCAGCTGGGCTCGGTCCTGTCGTCGGTCTGCTCCCTTCGGATCGTGTGTCGCAATGCCAAGAATGACCATGGCTTCATCGGCATTGTCC
>JAYTIG010000081.1:0-6172 GCA_043731995.1 Hyphomicrobiales bacterium | reverse complement strand
GCTTGAATGAGAAGAAGATCACATCTGCCTTGCCCACAAAATTCTCAACTGGCACATAGCCAACCTTGTCGAGAAAACGCGAGTCTTGGCTGTTGTCGCGGTTGTCGCCCATCATGAAATAGTGATTTTCCGGCACAACATATTCTTCAGTGTTGTCTGCGCCCATCTCACCAAAATCCAGCACGTTATAGGAAACGCCATTGGGCAAAGTCTCGCGGAACTGCGCCACGACAGGCCCCTGCCCGCTTTCGCCATTGGGGTCCTGAAAGTCCGCCACGCGTTCCTTCTTCACCTCAGTGCCATTGATGAACAATACGCCATGTTTCATCTGAATGTGATCGCCCGGCAAGCCAATCACGCGCTTGATGTAGTCAATGCTCAAATCCTGTGGATATTTGAACACCGCCACATCGCCGCGTTGTGGCAAGTCCACCCAAACTTTGCGGCCGGGGAAATCTACGAAGGAACAGCAGCGAATGAGCGGGTCGCCAGAAAACCCGGAAAGCTGGAAGTTGAAGCTATACTTCCCATATCCATAGGAAAGCTTTGAAACAAAGAGATAATCCCCGATATTCAGCGTCGGATACATTGACGCTGAAGGGATGTTGAAGGGTTGGAACAGGAACATGCGCACAAAGAAAGCAATAGCCAGCGCCTCAATGATGATCTTGGCGGTTTCCAGAATTTCGCCCGTCGCGGTGCGTTCTCTCATGGCGCTCGTGTTTTTGTTCATTGATTCCCCGCCGGAAAACCGGCTTCTCCTGATGGCCCATATATAGGTTTGCGTGGATGCGATGCAATAAAGCCGCTTTCATGGCAGCCCAGTGTGGCAAGAGGGACACAGTGGCCTATGAAAGCCTAAAGCGCCTCTATCAACACAATCGCCTGCGCATAGGGATGGTCATCAGTAATGGTCAAATGCACGCGCACTGTCATGCCCTTGGGCGTGATGCGTTCCAACACCAATTTCGCCCCACCAGTCAGCACCATGGTGGGCCGGCCCGAGGGCTCGTTCACCACCCCCAGATCCTTCATGAACACACCGCGCGAAAAGCCCGTGCCAAGTGCCTTTGAACAGGCCTCCTTGGCGGCAAACCGCTTGGCATAAGACGCTGCACGCTGGGCGCGGCGGTCAGACTTTTTGCGTTCAATCTCGGTGAAGCTGCGCAGGGTGAATCGCTCGCCCCAGCGTTCCAGCGCTTTTTCGATGCGCCGGATATCAACAATGTCATTGCCGAGGCCGATGATCATTTCTTCAGGCCTCGGCTGCCGGGTTTGTAAGCTGGAATGGCTGCCAATTCCGGCGGCAGCGCATCAGCCGTGTAAGTCGGCACATCCAGTGAAGTGAGCGCATGCAATGGCACGCCCACATCGGCTTTGCCGCCAGAGCGGTTAATCAGACAGGCCGCAGCCACCGTCACGCCACCCTCTGCGGCAATGCCATCAATGCATTCGCGCGATGAGAGGCCCGTGGTGACAATATCTTCCACCATCAAAACCCGCGCACCACTTTCAATGTTGAAGCCACGGCGCAGCGCCAGCTTGCCATCCACCCGCTCAAAGAAAATGGAAGGCACGCCCAGTTGCCGCGCCATTTCATAACCAACCACAACCCCACCCATGGCAGGCGAAGCCACAAGGTCAATCTTGCCATGGCCGCCGCCACGCACTTTTTCGGCCAGCGCCTTGCACAACCGCTCGGCCCGCGCTGGGTCCATCAGCACCCGGGCGCATTGCAAATAACGTGGGCTATGCAAACCTGAAGAAAGCACAAAATGTCCTTCCAGCAATGCGCCTGCGTCGCGGAATTCATCCAGCACTTGTTCATGCGTCAATGCCATTATTCCACCACCCTGTTCACTTCTGAAACCAATGGCTTGGCCTTTAGCTCATTCATGATCTCATTCAAATGCCGGATGTCAAACACCTCCAGCAGAATGACCAAATCAAAGAAATCGCGCACGCCATGCCGCGCATGCAAAGTGAGTTCGTCGATATTGCCACCATGTTCGCCAATCACTTGGGTCACCTGCGCCAGTGCCCCAACTTCATTGGCCAAAGTGATGAAGATTCGTGCCGGGAACCGCGAGCCTTCTTCGGCAACGCCCCAGGCAAGGTCCACCCAACGGTCAGGCTCTTGGTCAAACTGCTCCAGGGCTGCGGCAAAAATCGGATAGATCACGATGCCTTCGCCCGGCGTGAGAATGCCCACAATGCGTTCGCCCGGAACCGCACCCGTGCGCCGGAATATTTTGAGCGCCATGTTGGCCGCCGCACCGCGCACGGGCAGTGAGAACTTGCCATCATCCGTCTTGGCGCCAGCCTTCTTGCGCAGGCCCCGCAAATCCTTCGCTTCCACCGCAAAGCCCATGGCTTTGAGCATATCTGCTGCAGAAAGATCGCCACGCCCGATGGCCGCCATCGCGTCGTCAAGGTTCTTGTGGCCGAGGCGAGGCACGGCGTTTGCCGCTTCCTTCTCGCTAAAAGTTTTGCTCTGGCGGGCCAGCAGCTTTTCCACCAGCTCGCGGCCAATGCCGGCATATTGCTTGCGCATATCGGCCCGCGTGGCGCGGCGGATGGCGGCTTTTGCCTTGCCAGTGACGGCAATGGCCTCCCAGGCTGGCGGTGGTGTTGCGGCATCCGAGCGGATGATCACCACCTCATCGCCATTCTGCAGCTTTGTCACCAGAGCGGCATTGCGGCCATTGATCTTGCAGCCTACGCAACTGTCGCCAATTGAGGTGTGAAGTGCGTAAGCAAAATCAATCGCGGTTGCTCCGCGCGGCAAGGTGATGAGTTTGCCCTTGGGTGTGAAGCAGAACACTTGGTCCTGAAACAGCTCCAACCTTGTGTGTTCCAGAAATTCCTTGGGGCTGTCGCCTTCCTGCAAGGTTTCCATCAAATGCCGCAGCCAGCGATAGGCACTGGATTCGGAAGCCGGAATGCGCACGCCGTCTTTGGACCCCTTGGTCTCGCGAACATCCTTGTAAAGCGCATGCGCGGCCACACCGCGCTCGGCAATGTCATGCATGGCAAAGCTGCGAATCTGCATTTCAACGCGCTGCGAATGCGGGCCGATCACGATGGTGTGGATCGAGCGATAGTCATTCTGCTTGGGGCTGGAGATGTAGTCCTTGAAGCGCCCAGGCACTGCAAGCCATGTCTGATGCACAACGCCCAACGCGCGGTAGCAATCATCAACGTCATTCACCAACACGCGAAAGGCAAAAATATCGGAAAGCTGATCCAGTGAAAGATTCTTGCGCTCCATCTTGCGGTAGATGGAATATGGCCGCTTTTCCCGGCCCTTCACTTCCGCCTTGATGTGATGGTCTGTCAGAGCCTTGCCGAGTGCCTTTTCAATCTCTTTTAGCAAGTCGCCGCTTTCTTGCCGCAAGCGCGCAAGACGTTCCAGAAGCATCTTGCTGGCCTCAGGGTTTAGAACCCCAAAGGCAATATCCTCCATCTCCTCGCGCACCAGCTGCATGCCCATGCGGCCGGCAAGTGGGGCATAGATCTCCATGGTCTCCTGGGCAATGCGCTGACGCTTATCCGGCTTCACATGATGCAGTGTGCGCATGTTGTGCAAACGGTCGGCAAGCTTGACCAGCAGAACACGCACATCGCGCGACATGGCCAAAAGCAGCTTGCGCAGGTTTTCGGCCTGGGTGGCTTCTTTCGTCACCATGTCCAGCTTGGCAATCTTGGTCAGCCCATCCACCAGTGAGGCGATTTCAAAACCAAACTTGTCGGCAATTTCTTGTTGGGTGGCCTCGGTGTCTTCCACTGTGTCATGCAACAGGGCGGCCGCAATAGTGGCCGAATCGAGCTTCATGTCAGTGAGGATGGCCGCCACTTCCAACGGGTGGTTGAAATAGGCTTCGCCAGACGCGCGCACCTGTGAGCCATGCGCCTTCATGGCATAGACATAGGCACGGTTCAGCAGGTCCTCATCCGCCTGAGGGTCATAACGGGCGACCTTTTCAACCAATTCGTATTGACGCATCATCGTGTTACAATAGGCAAATTTGCGCGGAGTGCCAGTGGTGTTTCAATCTGCCTTCTTGCCTTTCACCCAAATGACACAAGCGCCGGGGACAATACGTTAGCGCCACTCACCAAGCTGAAGGAGTTTCACATGAAAGTCCCATTTACCAAACAGCTGCTTCTATGCTCGTCGCTCAGTTTTGCCCTGATCGTCCCGGCTTGGGCTGAATCCTCGGGCCTCGACAAGATCAACACCGTCGTTGTGATTTATGCCGAAAACCGCTCCTTCGACAATCTCTATGGCCTGTTCCCCGGCGCCGATGGCATACAGAATCTCAAGCCCGAACAATTCACCCAGGTGGACCGTGACGGCAAAACGCTGGCCGAACTGCCGCCAAGCTGGGGCGGGCTTTCGGCCAAAGATGTGACGCCGGCCATCACCGAGGCGCAAACCCTGCACTTCCCCAACAAGCCCTATATGATCGATGATCCCAAGGGCTTGAACTTCCCTTTCGAAAAGCCGTCGCGAGACCTGTGGCACCGCTTCTATCAGGAGCAGATGCAGATTGATGGCGGCAAGAATGACAAGTTCGCGGCCTGGAGCGATGGCGGCGGCCCGGTGATGGGCGCCTATGACGGCTCCAAGCTGCCGCTGTGGCCAGTCGCCCAGAAATATGTTCTGGCCGATCATTTCTTCATGGGCGCCTTTGGAGGATCGTTCCTCAATCACTTCATGTTGGCTTGCGCCTGCGTGCCGCAATATCCCAATGCCGCCAATTCCCCGGCCAAACCACTGATCGCCAGCGTGGAAGCCGATGGCGTGACATTGCACCAAGCAGCCGACAGCCCGGCCTCTGCCCTGCAAGGCCCACCTAAATTTGAGAATGACGGTGCGATCACACCCGATGGTTACGCCGTGAACACCATGGCCCCGCCCTATCAGCCAAGTTTTGTGAAACCTGCTGATGGCGGCGACTCGGCGCTGGCCGACCCCGCCAACAAATCCACCCTTCCGCCCCAGTCCATGCCCAATATTGGTGACAGGCTTTCGGCCAAGAACATCACCTGGATTTGGTATGCCGGGGCCTGGGATGAGGCGCTGGCGGGCAAGGGCGGCCCGCCCGCGCCCAATTTCCAATTCCACCACCAACCTTTCAACTATTTCACCGACATGGCACCGGGCACACCGGCCCGCGCTGAACATCTGAAAAATGGTGGCTTGGCTGGAGTGGAATTCCTCAAAGACGTGGACGCAGGCAAGCTGCCGCAGGTTTCATTCTACAAGCCGCAAGGCAATTTGAATGAACACCCAGGCTACACCGAAGTTCTCTCGGGCGACCAGCACATTGCCGATGTGATCAGCCATCTGGAAAAGAGCCCGCAATGGCCGGGCATGCTGGTGGTGGTGACCTATGACGAGAATGGTGGTTTCTGGGATCACGTGGCCCCGCCCAAGGCGGATCGCTGGGGGCCGGGCAACCGCGTGCCCGCCCTGATCGTTTCGCCCATGGCCAAAATGGGCACTGTTGACCACACAGTTTATGACACCACTTCCATCATCCGCTTCCTCACCAAACGCTTTGCGCTTGAGCCTCTGCCGGGAGTGACCGAGCGTGACGCTGCCTTGCAGAAGAACAACGAGCCTGCGTTAGGTGATCTCACACAAGCGCTGGATGTGAAGTAGTTTCGCAAACAAGAACGCCCGCTACTCAGCGGGCGTTTTCATTTCTAAAATCCAGATCGGTGAAATCAATAGCCGTTGCGCTGGCTTCCTGGGCTTTCAGCAGGTGGCAGGCCTTCAAGGCCACGCAGCAATTCTTCTTCTGTCATCTGCTCCATGGCAGCAACTTCGGAAGAATCATCAACCACCGACATGTCGCCGGATTGCGCGATCAGCGGCACTTCGGTTTCCTCGGCCTCATCCACTTCAACCTGCTTTTGCATGGCGTGGATGAATTCCTCGCGCAGGTCATCGGCATTCACATTGGTGGATGCGATTTCGCGCAAGGATACAACCGGGTCCTTGTCATTGTCACGGTCAACAGTGATCTGCTGGCCTTGGGCAATGTTGCGGGCGCGGTGGGAGGCGAGCAAAACCAGCTCAAAACGGTTCGGCAGCTTGTCGATGCAATCTTCAATGGTGACGCGGGCCAAATTCAAGACTCCTGAAAATGTAGGGATTGGC
>JAYTIG010000080.1:0-15979 GCA_043731995.1 Hyphomicrobiales bacterium | reverse complement strand
GGCCTTCAGGCGTGGCCAGGGGTGCGGGTTCCACCTGTGTCGGAGCTACGTTGGAAGCGGGGCCAGGTTGCGTTGTGTCTGCGGCAGGTGCCGATTGTGCGGGCTCAGACTGTTCTGTTGTCGCTGGAACTGGAGCCACAGAACGATGCATGCGGCCGAGATAATTGGTTGTGGCAAAGGTGGCGAGGCCAAGCAGCAAAATGCCCAAAGCCATGAGGCGAAGTTTGCTTGCTGGCTGGTTGCCGTTGGCGGCCTTGCCTGCCACTGGAGAAGACTTGGCGCCCTTGCTGGCGCGGTTGAGGAAGGGCAGGTTGAACCCCTTGCTCACCAGCTTGACCTTGCTATCAGGGCCGGACCTGAAGCCGGAGACCGGGTTCTTCGCATCGGCGCTGGATTGGGCCAGGTTGCGCGCAGCAGTCACCCAATCATTGATATTGGCGTCTGCAGCGGGTGCTGTCGCATTCATGCTGTCGCTGCTGGCTGCGTCGAATGGATTGCCCGCGGCCACCATGCTGTCGGCTGCACCAAACGGGCTCTGCGTGCCGGCAAAAACCGGATCCATGAAATTGCCAGACTGCGGCACCGGCTGGAACATTCGTTCGGGTGAGGGCAGAGGGGCCTGTGCTACAGGGTCAGGCTGGGCGGCAAAGGGATTATTGAACGAAACTTGCGGAGCAGGCTGGTTGGCTGCGGCTGGCGGTGCTGCAAAGGCTGGAGATTGTGCCGGGCTTACCGCTTGTGCCATGCGCTGGCCAATGGCCGCAGTTTCCAACTCAGCCAGCTTGGATACAATCTGTTCAAGCGTTTCATGAACCGCTTCAAGCGTTTCCTGATTGCGGTGATCCGCCGTTTCAGAAGCTTCGCGCACCGCTTGAAGGCCGCTTTCCAAAGCCATGATTTCCGGTGATGACCCAATTGAAACCAGAGGTGCTGCGCCAGTGTGAGCGGCCATTTGCTCGGCCAGCTGGTCGGCCATGTGGCTTGCCGCTTCATGGGCGATGTCATGGGTGTTTTTGCGGTTCTGCTCGATGGCATCATAAAGCTGGGTGATGGCCCGCTCGATGGTTTCGAGATGGCCAAGCTGATGTTCGGTGCGCGCCAGCCTGTCATCCACTTCAGCGATTTTCTGAACCAGTTGCTCTTGGCCTTGCGGGCTGGGGTTGTGAAGTGATTGTTGCAGGCGTTGGTCAAGCTCTGCAAAGCGCCGCTCCAGATCTGTCATCTGCGGCAAGTCGCGGGTGGCGGCTTCGGCCAGTTCCACCTTCTTGGCAATTTCAAGAACGCGCCGGTCAAGTTCGGCAATGGGGCGCGGGTCCTGCCCCTGCGCCACGCGGGTTGAAAGCTGTTCAACGGCAACGCGAAGGGCCGAGACATCCTCGTCATTAGACGACGCGGGTGAAACCTCGTCGATGCGCGCGTTGAGCTTGTCAATTTCCTGCTTGAAGCGCTGCATTTCCGCAGGCCCCACATGCTGGCTGGAGATTGACTGCTTGGCCTCGTTGAGCAGGGCAACAATGCGTCCTTCGATGGTGTGCAGTTCGGCTTGCGCGGTTTGCACTGCTGCAGTTTGAGCCCGTGCTGCCAGCGCCTCAGAAGATTCACGCACGGTGTCAATGCGCCCGGCAAGGTGATCAAGCTCGGCGCGCAGATCATCTGTCAGCTGCGCAGGCTGGGGGGCCTGCGGCGTCTGCTCCATGCGCCGGGCCAGGTCCGATAGCCGGTTCTCAAGTTGGTTGAAGGCTGGCGCCTGGCGCAGAATTTGTTCGCTGTTGGAACTGGTCACCCGCGTTGCCATGTCGGACATCCTGTCCTGCAGGGCCTTCATGTTGTCGCGCGTGCGCCGGTCAGAAACTTCCAGATGCTCAACAATGTTGCGCACCGCCTTTTCCATGGCCTGGAAGCCGGGCGCTTCCTCAACCTTGCTGGGTGCGTTGGGTTGGCCGCGCGTAATCTGGCGGCTGATGGTGGCCAGCCGTTCATTCACGGCACTGAAGGCTTCCACCGTTTGCTTTTCGTTGCTTTCGACCCGGGCCAGAACCTTGGCCATGGCCATTTGCTCATCAACAGTGGGTGCGGGATGGCGGTAGGAGCCTTCGCTTTCGCGCGAGGCAAGGCGTGAAAGCTGGGCGGCAATATCTTCAAGCTTGGTGGCGGCGCGTTCAATCGGATGGGTGGAAATCAGTGAGCTGCGCGGGCTGCGGATTTCGGCTGCTGGTGCTTCGCCTGGCGTAGTAACGGTATCAGCCTGTTCATTAATGGCCGAATTCAACCACTCGCCCAACGTCATGCCGGAACGGCGGGCCGCTGTTTTTGCAATTTCCCTGAGCTCAGGCTCAACACCCTTGACGCTCCATGGAATACCAGGCTTCATGTCCAAACTCTCCAACGGCACTGGCAGGGCAAATCACTTTGGCCCTTTCCCCGCGCGCTGCCGAAAGTTAACTTTTTAGGTAAATATTGCGTTAAAGCGGGCGCACTTCTGGTTGATTCTTTCGCATTTATGGAGTTCTCCCTTGGCGCGTATGGCCTTTATCGATTCCCCATTGGATCGCAATGCCAATGGCCGCGCCGATGCCGACGTGATCAAACAGCGCCAGAAGCATCCAAAGGCCCGGTTTCTTCAGCTTTTTGGCGATGGCGTGCGCTTGGAAGAAGGAAAACTTTTCACAGCGCGTGATGGCGCGGTCGACGGCTTGATTTATCTGGGAGAAGATCACAGTCACAACCCCTGGTTTGCAATCAATCGAAACACCGAAGGGAAGATGTCGGCCCTGCGGCCGTTAATGGTTGAAGGCACGATCGAACTTGCGCAACTTTCCATTCTGGCCCAAGCCCGAAGCCTGGTGCATTGGCATGAGCGCCATGGCTTTTGCGCCGGTTGCGGCCACAAGACAGAGATGGCGGATGCAGGCTATCGCCGCCACTGCCCGTCTTGCATGGCCGATCATTTTCCGCGCACCGATCCCGTGGTCATCATGGCGGTGAAGCATGGCGATAACATTCTGCTGGGCCGCCAACGCGCCTGGGCGCCGGGCATGTATTCAGCGGTTGCGGGGTTCATGGAACCTGGAGAAACCATTGAACAAGCAGTGGCCCGCGAAGTGAAAGAGGAAACCGGCATTGTGGTGGGCAAAGTGAGCTATGTCGCCAGCCAGCCTTGGCCTTTTCCGTCCAGCCTGATGATCGGCTGCATTGCAGAAGCAGCGAGCACGGCCATCAGCCTTGATGACAAAGAACTCGAAAATGCCCGCTGGTTTTCACGCGCGGATGTAAAACTGATGTTGGAGCATAAGCACCCTGAAGGCATTCACGCCTCACACCCTTGGGCCATTGCGCATCTGGTGATTTCTGCTGCGTTGCAATAATTATTTTGGCTACTAAAATAATGTTGCCAAGACCCCAAAAAGGGTTTTTAGTTGCCTCATAACAGGTGAGGTAACCCATGTATCTCGGGTTGGATTTTGGCACGTCTTCGGTGAAGGGCGTGATCATTGATGATAAGCAAAAACTCATTGCCACGGCATCCAGCCCGCTGAAAGTCTCGCGCCCCCATCCCGGCTGGAGCGAGCAAAACCCGGAAGATTGGTGGAAGGCAGCCAACGCTGTGGTGAAGGCCTTGCGCAGACAGAAGCCCAAGGCTGTTGCCGCCGTCAAAGGCATCGGCATGAGTGGCCAGCAACACGGGGCCACGCTGCTCGATAAAAATGGCAAAGTGCTGCGCCCTTGCATCTTGTGGAATGATGCCCGTTCGTTTGCGGAATGCGATGATATCCTGCGCGATGGCCCGGAGGCCAAATCCATCACCGGCAATATTCCGCTCGCCGGTTTCACTGCCCCAAAGCTCTTGTGGGTGAGAAAGCATGAGCCGAAAATCTTCGAGCAAGTGGCCAAGGTACTGCTGCCGAAAGATTACATCCGCTTCCGCATGACAGGCACATATGGCTCAGACATGAGCGACAGTGCGGGCACTTATTGGCTGGATGTGGCCAAGCGTGATTGGTCTGACCAGATGCTGAAAGCCACGCATATGCGCCGCGATCAAATGCCGGAGCTGTTTGAAGGCACTGATGCCACGGGCCGCATCACTGACAAGCTGGCCAAGGATTGGGGCATGCCATTGAAGCCTGTTGTGGCGGGCGGCGGCGGTGATAATGCCTCATCGGCTGTGGGGCTTGGCGCAGTGAATGATGGCGATGCGATCCTGTCACTCGGCACCTCTGGCGTGATGTTTGTTTCCAACGCCAAGTTCAGCCCCAACACGGCCCGCGCCATTCATGCGTTTTGCCATGCCGTGCCAAACACCTGGCACCAGATGGGCGTATTCCTTTCAGCCACCGATTCCATCGAATGGCTTTCGCGCCTCTTGAAAAGACCAGTGCCAAAGCTCACGGCCGCACTGGGCAAGAAGCTCACCGGCCCATCGCCCGTGTTGTTGATGCCCTATTTTTCTGGTGAGCGCACGCCCGTGGCGGATGCTCAAATCCGTGCTGCCTTCATTGGCATGGATGCTGAAACGGATGCCAGGGAAATGACCCACGCGGTGCTTGATGGCGTGGCCTTTGCCTTCCGCGATTCATTGGAAGCGTTGCGTCAGGGTGGGGCGACTGTGAACCGCCTCACTGCGGTGGGTGGCGGCACCAAGTCTGAAATCTGGTTGAAGATCATTGCCACCGCTCTGGGGATTCCCATCGATGTGCCGGTTGCAGGCGAAGTGGGCGGCGCCTTCGGCGGTGCCCGCATGGGATTAATGGCGGCCACTGGTGCTCCCTTTGGCAAAATCTGCACCAAGCCCAAAATCGCGCGCACAATCATGCCCGAAAAATCCGCGCAAGCCGCTTATGAAGCCGCATATCGCCGCTACACCCAAATCTATTCTGCTGTGAAGGATATAAAATGAGTTTCTATTCAATCCAGGACACCATCAAGTTTGAAGGGCCCGGCGCCAAGAGCGCGCTGGCTTTCAAATATTACAACCCCTCGCAAAAAGTGCTGGGCAAAACCATGCGCGAGCATTTGCGCTTTGCCGTTTGCTATTGGCACACGCTGTGCTGGCCGGGAGGTGATCCCTTCGGCGGGGAAACCTTTAACCGCGAATGGCACCACATGGCCGATCCGATGAAGGCCGCCGAAGTGAAGGCCGAGGTGATGTTTGAAACGCTGCGGCTTTTGGATATCGACTATTTCTCATTCCATGATCTCGATATCGCGCCGGAAGGCAAGAACCTGCAAGAGTTCAATGCCAATGTTTCGGCTATTGCCAAAATTCTCGAAAAGAACATGGCCAAGCACAACAAGAAGCTGCTTTGGGGCACGGCCAACATGTTCTCCAACCGCCGCTTCATGGCGGGCGCTGCAACGAATCCAGATCCGGACGTGTTTGCCTATTGCGCGGCCCAGATAAAACATGCGTTGGATGTGACACATGGTTTGGGTGGCGAAAACTATGTGATGTGGGGCGGTCGTGAAGGTTATGAAACACTGATCAACACGCGCATTGGCCAGGAATTGCATCAGGCCGGGCGTTTCCTTTCGCTTGTCGTCGATTACAAACACAAGATCGGCTTCAAGGGCCCGATCCTGATTGAACCCAAGCCGAAAGAGCCTTCGACACATCAGTATGATTATGACGTGGCCACCGTGTGGAGCATGATCAAAACTTACGGCCTGGAGAAGGACGTGAAGATGAACATCGAGCAAAACCACGCCATTCTCGCGGGCCATACGTTTGAGCATGAAATCGCGTTGGCCGCATCGCTGGGCATTTTCGGTTCGCTGGATTTGAATCGCGGCGGCTATCAGGTGGGTTGGGATACAGACCAGTTCGCCATGAATGTGCCGGAACTCACCCTGATGATGCTGGAAGTGATCCGCGCTGGCGGCTTCACGACGGGTGGCATGAATTTTGATGCCAAGATCCGCCGTCAATCGCTTGATCCGGATGATCTGCTCTATGCGCATGTGGCTTCAATGGATGCTTGCGCGCGCGGACTTTTGAATGCCGCCAAGATCATTGAGGATGGCAAGCTCGATGGTGAAATCGCCAAGCGTTATGCGGGCTGGGACAAGCCGGAAAACAAAGCCATGTTGAGCAAGGGCGCAACCCTTGAAGCCATTGCCGCGCGTGTTCATGCCAGCATGATTGAACCGCAGCCCAAGAGCGGGCGGCAGGAGTATCTGGAAGGATTGTTGAATAACGTATAATTTTTTCTCCGTCACCCCTGCGAAGGCAGGGGCCCAGCTTGCCACAGGCGCTGGTGTTTGCTGCTAGCTGGATCCCCGCATGCGCGGGGGATGACGGGGTTAGGTTTTGAACTCAGGAGGAAACCACATGCCCACCACCATCAAAGGCCCCGCGATATTCCTGGCGCAATTCGCAGGCGATGCCGCGCCCTTCAACTCGCTCGATGCCATCTGCAAATGGGCCGCTGGCCTTGGCTACAAAGGCGTGCAAATTCCAACCTGGGATGCGCGCTTCATCGATCTCAAGAAGGCCGCCGAGAGCAAAACCTATTGCGACGAACTCAAAGGAACGGCGGCCAAACACGGCATCACCATCACTGAGCTTTCCACGCATTTGCAAGGCCACCTCGTCGCCGTGAACCCGGCCTATAACGAAGTGCTCGACGCCTTCGCACCCAAGGAAGTGCATGGCAATGCCAAGGCCAGACAGGAATGGGCGGTACAGCAAGTGAAATGGGGCGCTGCCGCTTCCAAAAATCTCGGCCTCACCTCGCATGTCTCTTTCACCGGTGCTTTGGTGTGGCCCTATCTCTATCCCTTCCCGCCGCGAGCACCTGGCATCATCGACGAAGGCTTCACCGAACTTGCCAAGCGTTGGCTGCCTTTGCTCAACGCCTTTGATGAAGCGGGTTGTGATGTGGGCTTTGAGATTCATCCGGGCGAAGACGTGATGGATGGCACCAGCTTTGAAATGTTCCTCGACAAACTGAAAGGCCACAAGCGCTGCCAGATCAATTACGATCCTTCACACTTTGTCTTGCAGCAACTTGACTATCTCGAATTCATCGACATCTATCACGAGCGCATCTGTGCCTTTCATGTGAAGGACGCGGAGTTCAACCCCACAGGCCGCCAGGGTGTTTATTCCGGTTTCCAGAATTGGACGCAGCGCGCCGGGCGCTTCCGTTCATTGGGCGATGGCCAGGTGGATTTCGCCGCGATCTTCTCCAAGCTCTCGCAATATAGCTATGACTCTTGGGCCGTGCTGGAATGGGAATGCTGCCTGAAGTCATCAGACCAAGGTGCCGCTGAAGGTGCTCCCTTCATCCAGAGCCACATCATCCAGACGACTGGCAAGGCTTTCGATGATTTCGCCGCAGGCGAAGGCGTCAACAAAGAACAGATCAAGCGGCTACTGGGGATTTGATAAAATCTTTAGTGCTTGCGACTTCCCTCTCCCCTTGCGGGAGAGGGTGGCACTCACGCAGTGAGTGACGGGTGAGGGGTCGCTGCGCGCCCAATTTTTAAACTCCACTCGAACCCTCGTCCGGCGCTTCGCGCCACCTTCTCCCGCAAGGGGAGAAGGGAGGTTTTCCACGGTGTTGCTGGCCCACCTTGAATTCTCCGCATTCCCTACCCATCTATCACGCCGGATCGGAGGGCCATTCAAATGATCTTCATTCTCAATCTCTTGTGGTTCATTCTCGGCGGCTGGCTGGCGGGTCTGGCTTGGGCTTTGGCTGGCGTCATCATGGCCATCACCATCGTGGGCCTGCCTTGGGCGCGTTCCTGCTTCATGATCGCGCGCTATAGCTTCTGGCCTTTCGGCTATGACATTGTGAGCCGCGACCAATATTATGGCGAGGAAGACCTTGGCACGGGCACGCTCGGCACCATTGGCAATGTGATCTGGTTCGTGCTGGCAGGCTGGTGGCTGGCGCTGGGCCATATTTCACTGGCCATTGGCCTGGCTTGCACAATTATCGGCATTCCCTTTGCCTGGGCGCATGTGAAGCTGGCGATGGCTTCGCTTTTCCCTGTGGGCAAAACCGTTGTGCCAGTGAATGAACTGCGCCTGATGCCGCGCCGCCTTACGCAAAATCCGTAAGCGTAAAGCGGTAAGGCGTCGAACAGAACTCACACACCACCTCGATCGTGCCGTCCTTCACCATGTCGGCGCGATCATCACTTGGGAAGTTGCGCAACATGGCTTCCACCGCTTCACGCGAACAGGTGCAGTGGCGCGAAATCGGAATGGCCGGATAAACCGTCACACCATCCTCATGATAGAGCCTGTAGAGAAGCTCTTCGGATGTGAGAGAAGGATCAAGTAATTCGTGATCCTCCACCGTGTCGAGCAGCAACCGCGCCTTCACCCAGTTATCATCTTCCTCAACCTCTGGCACCGCACCTTCCGGCGCATCACCTGATTGCTCCGGTATGGGCGAAGAGCCACCTTCGCTTGGCAAATGCTGCACCAGAACAGAACCGGCGCGCCAATTGGCGGCCTTGGCGCCGCGCGTCAAAATCGGCCCGGAAGAAACTTTCAGCCGTGTGGGGATCTGCTCGGATTGCAGAAAGTAAGTATGTGCCGCATCGGCCAGTGTGCTGTCGCCCAGCGGCACAATGCCTTGGTAACGCTCCATGTGCTGGCCCTGATCCACCGTCATGGCGAGATAGCCTTCGCCCAACAGCTGTTTCTGCTTCGGATTGTTCAAGGCCCCAACGCGCGCACGGTCAAACTTCGCCATGCCGCGCACTTGGCCGGGAGACACATAATCCGCCACGATCATGGAAACCGGGCCGTCGGTCTTGGTTTGCAGAATGAACTTGCCATCAAACTTCAGTGCGCTGCCCAGCATGGCCGTTAGCGCCACGGCCTCGGCCACCAAGGCTGAAACCGGCTCTGGATAATCATGCTTGGAAAGAATGTCATCCACCACCGGGCCCAGCCGCACCAGGCGACCGCGCACGCCCAGCGGCTTGATGGCAAAAGGAATGACGTGGTTAGTGTTGGACATCGAATACATTCTCCATCGGCGGGCTTGACCCGCCGACCCAGTCTTTTTGTTTCAGAAAATTCCAGCCCCTCCGCTGGGTGGGCGGGTCAAGCCCGCCCATGGAGAGGTAAGAATTCATGGGCGAGTTTCAATCCTCAAAACAGCTCAGCATGATCGCCTTCTGCGCATGCACACGGTTCTCGGCTTCGTCGAACACCACCGAATGCGGTCCATCCATGACGGCATCTGTCACTTCCTCATTCCGGTGCGCGGGCAGACAGTGCATGAACAGGGCATCCTTGGCGGCCTTGGCCATCAGCGCTTCATTCACCTGATAAGCCGAGAGCAGCACTTGGCGGTGGTCCTTCTCGGTTTCCGCATCATGCATCGAAAGCCAGGCATCGGTGATCACGCAGTCAGCATGGGCCACCGCTTCTGCGGCAGACGTGAGCACTTCAATATCGGCCCTGGCCTGCGTGGCCCAATTGAGGAACTGGGTCTTGGGCCGGAACTCATTGGGGCAACCCACTTTCAGCGAACCACCCAAAACGCCAATGGCCTCAATCCATGAAGCACAGACATTGTTGCCATCGCCAATCCAGGCCACGCGCTGCTTTTCGAGCGGGCCTTTCCTCTCTTCCAGTGTCATCACATCGGCCATCACCTGGCAGGGGTGTGTGAGATTGGTGAGACCATTGATCACCGGAATGGTGGCGGCAGAGCCAAATTCCAAAATCGTGTCATGTGACTTGGCGCGGATCATCACGCCATCCACATAGCGCGACACAACCCGCGCCGTATCCGCAATGGTTTCGCCACGTCCCAGCTGCATTTCACCGCCCGTAACAGAGAATACTTCGCCGCCCAATTGCCGAATGCCCATTTCAAATGAAAAGCGCGTGCGCGTGGAAGGCTGTTCAAAAATCAATGCAATGGCTTTGCCCTTCAGGGGCTGGTCTTTATCCGGCTCACCTTTGGCAAGCCCGGCGCGCGCCGCTTTGCGCTTGGCACCTTCGGCCAGAATGGCCCGCAACTTGGCTTTGGAGAAATCTTTCAGGTCGATAAAGTGTGGCATGGTGAATTCTTTTTTTTATGGGAGTGGAAACAGGGGCGGCGTTGACCCGCTCATCGCTTCCTTGATTTCTCCGTCACCCCTGCGAAGGCAGGGGCCCAGCTTTGGCTGGGTTCGGAGATCGCGAATTCAAGCTGGATCCCCGCCTTCGCGGGGATGACGGTAAAAAGGGTGGGGGTGACGGTGCCAAGGATTGAACTAAGCATCCTTCTTCTCCAGCGCCACACAGGCTGCTTCCAGCCTCTTCAGCGCCTCATTCACGTCGGCTTCAGTGACGATAAGCGGCGGCAGCAGGCGTACTACATTGTCGCCAGCACCGATCACCAGCAGCTTTTCTCCGAGAGCCGCCTTGATAAAGTCCGTGTTGAGCACCTTGGTCTTGATGCCTATCATCAGGCCTTCGCCGCGGATGTCTTCTATCACTGTTGGATGAAGGTCTTTCAACCGGGCCAGACTTTGCTTCAGTTTAAGCGCCTGCTTCTGCACATTGGCCAAGAAGCCATCTGCCAACACCACATCCAGCACCGCATTGCCAACTGCCGTGGCCAAAGGGTTGCCGCCAAAGGTGGATCCATGCGTGCCAGCCACCATGCCAGCGGCAGCACTTTCCGTCGTCAGCACCGCACCCAGCGGAAAGCCGCCGCCAATGCCCTTGGCAACGGCCATGATGTCCGGCGTAATGCCCGCCCATTCATGCGCGAAAAGTTTCCCCGTGCGGCCAATGCCGCATTGGATTTCATCGAACATCAAGAGAAGACCGTGCGCATCACAAAGCTTGCGCAAATAGCGCAGTTCATCCAGCGGCACCGGGCGGATTCCGCCTTCGCCTTGAATGGGCTCAATATAGATGGCAGCTGTTTGCGGGCCGATCACGGCTTCCAGTGCCTTGTGGTCGCCAAGCGGCACTTGGTCAAAGCCAGCCGCCTTGGGGCCAAAGCCTTCGAGATATTTCTCCTGCCCGCCCGCCGCCAGCGCCGCCAGCGTGCGGCCATGGAAGGCGCCTTCAAAGGTGATGATGTGGAACTTCTCCGGGTGGCCAAGTGCGGCGTGGTGCTTGCGCGCCATCTTGATGGCAAGCTCAGTGGCCTCAGTGCCGGAATTGCAGAAGAACACCGTGTCGGCGAAGGTATGCTCGATCAGCCGCTTCGCCAGCTTTTCCTGGCCCGGCATTTGATAAAGGTTGGACGTGTGCCAGATTTTGTTTGCCTGCTCGGTGAGTGCGGCAATGAGATGCGGATGCGCATGGCCGCAGGAATTCACCGCCACGCCAGCGCCAAAATCAAGGTATTCAGTGCCATCTTCGGTATAGGCGCGCGCGCCCGAACCACGCACAAAAGCAACATTTGCGCGATTGTAAGTGGGCAGAACCGGCGTGACCATGGCAGCTCTCCAAAAACCAAAAGCGCCGACGGGGAAGTCAGCGCAGTTAAAAGATGCATTTAGTCAAGCCTCAAGGCCCGGTCAATGGCAGCTTATGAACAGGTGAGTCAAAATGGCGCATGGAAGCCGGAGTCAATCGGCGCTTAAGTCCTTGTTAACCATGGGCAGGGGCCGAAAACTGGGGAAAACGCCACGATTCTGGCCTGTTCTTCTTGTTAATGCACCACTGCCCATAGTAGTGAATTTGGACATGGCCCACGAAATGTGGGGCCAATTTCAGTGAAGCGTAGAGTTGGGGCGCAGATACGAGGCCGTATCTGCGGGGCAAGAAGGATTCTGAAATGACAGATGTTGCAGCAGCGCCTGAAAAGGCCATGTGGACAGAAGATCGGGTCGGCACGTTGAAACAGCTTTGGGCCGATGGCCTGAGTGCCAGCCAGATTGCCGCGCGCCTCGGAATGGGTGTCACGCGCAATGCCGTGATCGGCAAGGTGCATCGCCTCAATCTTTCAGGCCGTGCCACGCAACCGCGCAATACGGCGCCGCGCGCGCCGCGCAAAACCCGCGAGCCCTCCATTCCCGGCCGCTCGCCTTCAATGCCAACGGCTGGCGCCACGGCGCTCAAGCCCTATGCCCACAGTGCCCCGCGGCCGATGCCATTGCCCGAGCCCAAGCCCCTGCGCCTGGTGGAAAATGCCAAGGATGGCCGCATCACCATTTTGCATTTGAGCGACAAGACCTGCAAATGGCCGATCGGCGATCCGACGCATGAAGATTTCTGCTTCTGCGGCCATGGTCCGCGTGATGGCTCGCCCTATTGCGAATATCACGCCAGGATCGCTTACCAGCCGCCACAGGCAAGGATGCGCAGGGCGGGGTAACTTTATCCTCGCCCTTCACGGGGGAGGTGCCGCCGAAAGGCGGCGGAGGGGGCTCGGTGCTCCGGCCCCCCGTCATGCTTCGCATGACAACCCTCCCCGCAGAGGGGAGGGATAAGAAATCAAATCACCGTCACAACTGTTCCCAGCTTCACAAAGTTGTAGAGTTCCTCAACATCGCCATTCTGCATGCGGATGCAGCCCGATGATGCAGCTTTGCCGATAGAGGAAGGCTCATTGGTGCCATGAATGCGGTAAATCGTGGAGCCGAGATAGATGGCACGGGCGCCCAGCGGGTTCTTCGGGCCACCAGCCATATAAGCAGGCAATTCCGGGCGGCGGGCCTGCATTTCAACCGGCGGGCGCCAATCGGGCCACTGCACCTTGCTTGAAACCTTGTTGGTGCCGCTCCATTCAAAGCCGGGCTTGGCAGAAGCGATGCGGTACATGGCGGCGCGGTCCATGCCGAGGATGTAGTAAAGCTTGTTTTCGTGAGTATCGACCACGATGGAGCCGGGCTTCATGTCGGAAGCGAAAGCCACGATCTTGGCGCGCTTGAATTGTGGTTGGGCCTGGTCTTGTGAAATATCAACCTGTGCTGTTGGCGGGGCCGAGGCAGGCACGATCACCACACCTGCAAATGGCTTGGCTTCCTGTGCGTGCGCGGCAGTGGCAAAGCCCAAGACGATTGTGGCGGCGGCGGTGAGTTTAAGGAACGTGTTCATGGCATTTCTCCCAAAAAGCATTTGATGGTGCCTTTTTAGGAGAACCCCTCTGAACCGGCCCTGAGAGCGGCGTTTATCTGGCGTTCAGGATTCAGGCGAGTGGGGAAGAATTAAAACCTAAGATAGAAATCTATTTGCTGGGCCTTGAGGCGGTTTTCTGAGGAATTGGCCATGTCCGGCTAGGCCCCTACCGGCCCCACCCAATATCGCGCTCTATTGGTCTCTGATAGCTTTTAAAGCCTATTATAGGACTTGATGTTAGATAATTGATCATTCTGGTTTGGGGGTGGCCCTCACCCGCCTGTCGGCACCCTCTCCCATCCTCGCGGACGGGAGAGGGCGATAATCTCTGCGCCTGCAGTCTTTTGCCTTCTCCCGTGCAACGCATGGGAGAGGGTGCGAAAGGCGGATGAGGGCTCTTTACGCGAGCCCGCCAAATTTCTTCACCAACGCGGTCATCTCCGGATTGTCGCCTTGCAACCCTGCCGCAACCCCGCGCTGGTCGGCCTCAGGGCGGTTCTGGCTGACTTTCCACTTGCCTTCGATCGCGTCGATGACGATTTCCATGCCGACAATGCCTTTGAGCTGGCTTTCGACATAGGACGCTGGGGCATCGGACACGTTCCATGGCTGGCCCCGGCCCTGTTCATGCGTTTTTGTAAGGGCGTTCACCTGCGTGTGAAGCCAGTCACGCTCTTCATGCACGCGCGCGATGCCGCGAGCCTGCACCATGGCATAGTTCCACGTGGGCACGACCTTGCCCGTTTCCCGCTTGGTTTCGTAAAGTGACGGACTGACATAAGCCTGCGGTCCCTGAAACACGATGAGCACGCGCTGGCCGTCAAGATTACGCCACTGGCCATTTGCGCGGGCAACATGGGCGCGCAAACGGCCCAGCGGCGCGACGGTCGCATCAAGCAAGAACGGAATGCCATTGGCTTCCAAACCTTCAGGCCCAATTGAGATCAGCAGCCCAAAGGGATGCGCGCGGATCAGGGCGTGCTGAACTTCAAGGCGTTCTTCCTTGAAATGCGGGGGCTGATACATGGCTATTGCAGCAACCTAGGAATCTCTTCATTGAATTCCTTGGAAAACACTTTCTTCTTGCCCTCATAGGCCTCGATCTTGCCCCACACGATCCAATGGGTCTTGGTGCAAGTGAGCCTCCCATGGGTTTCGGTGTGCACGGCCCATTTCCCGCGTTTGCGGCCTTCGGTCCAATGGGTCTCCATTCTGGCTGAGAGCGGATCGTCCGGCAGAATGGAATAATTCTCGCGGGCCACAGCCCAGCGCGTGAGGTTCAGGGGCTTGATCACCTGTGTGCCGAAATCATCGACGATCTCCAACCGTGTCTCGCCCGTTTTTGGGTTCACCGTGACCTCGCGCTTGTTGCTGACAGGTTTCACATGTTTGAGGTCAACAGGCTTGGCCGCTTCTGGCGCTGCAAAAGTCACCAGCTTTTCCATGCCGGGATTTTTCCGTAACGGCAAATGCAGCTCTGATGCTCCGGCGTAAACCGTGAGTTTCACATTCTCTGGCGCTGGCCACATCATCGGGAAATAGGATGTGGAAATGGAAACGCGCAGCTTGTGCCCGGCTGGCAACTTGTATGCAATGTCATCGAGCTTGATGCGCATCCGGTAGCGATGCCCGGGTTCCAGCGGCATGGGGGTAGCGCGCGAAATGCGCTGTGTGAGATTCTGCAGGTGATAAGTGATGCGGCTCACTTCGCCGCTCGGCCAAACATCATTGAGGCGCACACAAATATGAGCAACGGGTTTGTCGGCACTGAATTCAAGTTCAATGGCGGGCTGGCCAACAATGTCGATGTCTTCTGCCGTGGCCGGGCTTTCAAAAGTGATCGACTGGCTGTCATCCTTGGCTTGGTCGCCCGCAAACTCAGGCCCCAGCCAGATGATGCAATACTCCCCGCCATCAAAACCCGTGGTTTGCTTGGACGTGATCTCAAGTGCCTTCTCGGCACCTTTTTCTGCGGCAATGCCCTTGTCGGTGAGATACCAGATCTTGTTTTCAATATTGCCGAAGCCCCAATAGTTTTCGGCAATCCAGCGGCCTTTGATCTCGGTGGGGAATGAACCGGGCCGCCAGGGCTCCATCACATAAACACGGTAATCCGGTTCGCTTGTCACTTTGGTGTCGATATTCTTCAGATAGAAATCCCACCAGCGCAGCATCTCCTGCAGGAAGCCAATATTAGGGTTCGGCACAGCAAAATGTGGATATTTGTGCGCCCACGGCCCGATGATCGCCTTGCGCGGGCAACGCAGGCCCTTCATCAATCGCGGCACGGCGTTGGAATAAGCGTCATTCCAGCCACCCACCACCAGCGTGGCAGCCGTGATGGCACCGAAATTCTCGCAAACCGAACCATGCTTCCAATAGTCATCACGGTGCGGGTGTTGCAGCCAGGGGATCAGCAGGAAGGGTTCGTTCTTCAATCGCTCCAGCCACATTTTCTTCCAGCGCGGGCCAACGATCTCCGGATCCGGCGGGCGCGAGGAATAGGCCAGCATGGTGGCGGCCCAGCCCAGGTTTTCATTCAGCAGCGTGCCACCCTTGTAGTGGATGTCATCCTCATAGCGGTCATCAGTGGAGCAGATGGTCACGATGGCTTTCAACGCCGGCGGTTGCCGTGCCGCCACTTGCAGCGCATTGAAGCCACCCCAGGAAATGCCAAACATGCCAACCTTGCCATCGCACCACTTTTGCTTGGCGAGCCAGGCGATCACTTCCAGCGCGTCATCTTGCTCCTGCCTGGAATATTCATCTTCCATCAGACCTTCAGAGTCACCATTGCCGCGCATGTCTACGCGCGCACAGGCATAACCATGCCCCGCCAGATATGGCAGGGTGAGCGCATCGCGCATATGCGTGCCATCGGTTTTGCGATAGGGCAAAAATTCGAGAAGGGCCGGAACCGGGCTTTTTTCGGCGTCAACGGGC
>JAYTIG010000079.1:0-2315 GCA_043731995.1 Hyphomicrobiales bacterium | reverse complement strand
TATTGATCGGCAAATAGATTTGATGACGGAGCTGTTCAACCAAAAGAAGAGCATCCCAGTTCCGAAGGCGGAGTCCGACGCTAACCAACCAAGTCACTTCGAATCCGACAATTCAACCAATTGAGCAATGTCATTCAATCATTTCATGCTTTTTCCTCAGTGCGAACTGGATCTCTGAAATCCGCCGTTATCAAGCTCTGTTGCTCTACAGTAATAATCTAGGCTGCATACTCTAAAAGTCTAGGCAAATCAGTTGTCGCGTGATTCAATCTCCGAAACTGGAGATTGGACATGGCCCATAGACGCTATGACACGACAGAGTTTGTGTGAAAGATGATCCAACCGCCTTTGCCAAATAAGACGCGTGGGGTGCCAAGGGTTGATGATCAGCGTTTGCTGAATGGCATCTTTCATCACATTCGTTCAGGCTCGCCTTGGATTGATTTGCCTGACCTGTTGATTTCCGCCGAGAAGTGACCCTGGATTTTCATCGAGATTGGACCTGGGTTAGAAGATGTATTCCGCCTTGGGCGGCTTTGGTCAAGTCATAGGCTTTTTCTTCCTGGCTTTGGTTTCAGTGGTGCTGGCTTTGAAGCGGAAGCTGTCATTGCCAGTTTCGAGGATGTGGCAATGATGGGTCAGCCGGTCAAGGAGCGCCGTCGTCATCTTGGCGTCGCCGAAGACGCCCGACCATTCGCTGAAGCTCAGTTTGCTTGTGATGATGACGCTGGAGCGCTCATACAGCTTGGACGGCAAATGGAACAGGAGGGCCCCACCTGAGGGGCTGAACGGCAGATAGCCCAGCTCATCCAGGATGATGAGGTCGAGCTTGACCAGCCGCTCAGCCAGTTGTCCCGCCTTGTTCGTAGCCTTTTCCTGCTCAAGGGCATTGACCAGATCGGCCGTGGCGAAGAAGCGGACCTTCTTGCGGTGATGCTCGATCGCCTGCACACCAATGGCGGTGGCCATATGGGTCTTGCCAGTTCCGGGCCCGCCGATCAGCACCACGTTATGCGCGCCATCGATGAAGTCGCCACCATGAAGCTGGCGGACAGTGGCTTCACCCACTTCGCTGGCGGCAAAATCAAAGCTGGTGAGTTCCTTATAAGCAGGGAGCGCACCTCGCGTTCGGCAATCTCGGTCTTTAGCAGTTGCGACAGAATAGGCACTGCCGTGTCGAAGGCAGGGGCTGCCTGCTCGGTGAGATCGCTAATGGCTTGGGCCATGCCATACATCTTCAGACCGCGCAGCATGACAACAACGGCGGCACTGGCGGGATCATGACGCATGGCGGACCACCTTTCCCAGCAAGCGGTCATATCGTCCTGTATCGGCTTTGGGCTCATGCTTCAGGCGCAGGGCCTGGGGTGCATCCAGTTCCACCACCCGGGCTTGCTTGCCATCAAGCAGCCGATGCAGCAGGTTGAGAATGTGGGTCTTGGCGGGCACACCCACCTCGAGCGCCAGTTCGACCGCGCAGAGCACCGCTTGCTCATCATGCTGCAGCACCAGAGCCATGATCTCGACCATCTCCCGGTCTCCGCCTGACTGCTTGAGCAGATAGCCTTGCAAACGGCGGAAGGCCTCCGGCATCTCGGCGAAAGGTGCCCCATTGCGCAATGCGCCCGGCTTGCGCTGGATCACCGCCAAATAGTGCTGACAATCATAGACCGTGCGGCCCGGCATATGGTGCGACCGGTCGATGATGCGTGTGTGTTCACACAACAGCTACCCTTCCGCAGCGATAACAATCGACTCGGGATAAATGCGTAAAGATACGGGCCAGTTGGCAAAGGACGCTGCACGCTGTAACGGTTCCGCTCAAAATGAACCAGGCATGTGGGCGACACGCGCTTGGCATGCTCGACAAACCCGTCAAATGGCCGGCCCGGCAACATCAGGCTGGCCAGCTCGTCAGCATGGACTTCTGCAATTGTGCCAGGCACAAGCCCATGGCGCACTTCGCCCCACAGCTCCACGCAGCGTGCCTCCAGCCAGGCATTCAGGGTGCCAAGTCCGGGGAAGCTTGGCATCGGCAGCCACAGCCGCCCGCGCCCGTCCTGCACGCTCTTCTTGATCTGGCCTTTCTCCCAGCCCGACGCCGGATTACAGAACTCAGGATCAAACAAATAGTGGCTGGCCATGGCTGCAAAGCGCGCATTGACTTGTCTGGCCTTGCCCGCCCCGGTGCGGTCAACCGCCGTCTTCATGTTATCGAAGATTCCGCGGGCGGGCGCGCCGCCCAGCACCCGGAAGGCTTGGCTTATTGTTGCGTCAAACAGCATCTCATGCGTCTGCAGCGGCTAGGCCCGCTG
>JAYTIG010000078.1:0-6198 GCA_043731995.1 Hyphomicrobiales bacterium | reverse complement strand
CAATCGCATTCCGTGGTGCTTGATCTCTTTGAGCAGTGGAAAGGGTTGGAAGCCAATGGCCAGTTTCGCTTCACGCCGCCCACGCATGCGCTGGTGGCCTTCCGCCAGGCCTTGCGTGAATTGGATGAGGAAGGTGGAACTCCTGCCCGGTTGAAGCGCTATCGGCGCAATGCCGAGGTTTTGCTGCAAGGCATGGATGCAATTGGCATCAAGCCGCTTCTATCGGCCAATGAGTCTGGCCCTATCATTCAAACCTTCCTTACGCCGCGTGACCCCAATTTCAAATTCGAGGAATTCTATGAGGCGTTGCGCTTGCGTGGCTTTGCCATATATCCCGGCAAACTGACGCAGCGCGACAGTTTCCGCGTTGGCACCATTGGCCATCTTGATGAGAAAGTCATGGCGCGGGCCGTGCAAGCCATCAAGGATGTTTTGCGCGCAATGAATGTCAAAGACATGATGCCGAGGGATATGTGAGAACAATTGAAATCAATGGCCGCAGCTACAAGTGGCCACAAAAACCGCTGGTCGTCATTTGCTGTGATGGCAGCGAGCCGGAATATATGGAAGGCGCCATGCGCGATGGGCTGATGCCCAATTTGAAGCGCGTCATCGCCAAAGGCGAAAACCTGCGGGGCTTGTCCGCCATGCCTTCCTTCACCAACCCGAACAACATGTCCATCGCCACGGGCCGGACGCCCGATGTGCACGGTATTGGCGGCAATTATCTCATCGACCCGGCCACGGGCCAGGAAACCATGATGAATGACCCAAAGTGGCTGTTGGCACCAACCATATTTGCTTCCTTTCAAAAGGCGGGCGCGAAGGTATGTGTGGTGACGGCGAAGGACAAGTTGCGCCTGCTGCTCGGCAATGAACTCAAGTTTGATGGCAGTGCCATCTGCTTCTCGTCCGAGAAGGCCGACAAGGTGACGATGAAAGACAATGGTATTGCTGATGTTCTCGCCTTCGTGGGCAAGCCGTTGCCGGAAGTGTATTCAGCTGAGCTGTCAGAGTTTGTCTATGCAGCAGGCGCGAAGCTCCTCAAGCGCGACAGGCCGGACCTGATGTATCTTTCCACCACAGACTATGTGCAGCATAAATATGCGCCGGGTTCTGCAGGCGCGAACAGTTTCTATAAAATGATGGATCAATATGTTGGCGCGCTGGATGAAGCTGGCTGCACACTCGTCATCGTGGCAGACCACGGCATGAAGGACAAGCACAAGGCGGATGGTTCACCCGATGTGCTCTATCTGCAAGATGCGCTGGATATAAAATTCGGCACGGGTAAAACGCGCGTGATCCTGCCGATCACTGATCCCTATGTGGTGCATCATGGTGCGCTGGGTTCTTTCGCGCAGGTCTATCTTTATGGGCCAAGTGTGGCCGAAGTCGAAACGTTCATCAATGCACAAGACGGGATAGATCAGATATTGACGCGCGATGATGCCGTAAAGATCCTTGGCCTCTACGCCTCGCGCTGTGGTGATCTCATCGTCATCTCCGGTGGGCCGAAGCATTCAAAGGTGATTGGCACCTCTGCTTCCAAGCACGATCTTTCCGGGCTTGATGCACCGCTGCGCTCGCATGGCGGGCTTTCAGAGCAAGTCATCCCGTTCATAAGCAATGTGAAACTCAAAAACTTGCCGCAGCCGCTCCATAATTGGGATGCGTTCTTTGTCGGCTGCAATTGTTTGGAGGCCTGAATGGCGCGCGCGATTATTCATGAACACATGCGAATTGGTGGCAGACACGTTTCTGCCGAACAGACTTTCGAGGTGCGCTATCCCTACACGGGTGAAGTGATCGGCACGGTGCCGGCGGGCAATGCCTCGCATGCGGCCAAGGCTTTCGAAATCGCTGCCGCCTTCAAACCGAAGCTCACACGCTATGAGCGCCAGCAAATTCTGTTCCGCACGGCGGAACTGATCAAGAAATATGCCAAGGAGCTATCGCAACTTATTACGCTGGAACTGGGACTCTCGCTCAAAGACTCAGCCTATGAATGTGGCCGGGCCTATGATGTGTTCTCGCTGGCGGGGCAGTTGGCCATCAATGATGATGGGCAGATCTTCTCATGCGATCTCACGCCGCAAGGCAAGGCGCGGAAAATTTTCACCAAGCGCGAACCCGTGGGCGTTATCTCGGCGATCACGCCTTTCAACCACCCGCTCAACATGGTGAGCCACAAGATCGCGCCCGCTATCGCCACCAACAACTGCGTGGTGTGCAAGCCGACTGATCTCACCCCGCTCACTGCCATCAAGCTGGCCGATATTCTATATGAAGCAGGCCTGCCGCCGGAAATGTTCCAGGTGGTCACAGGATTGCCCGGTGACATTGGCGACGAAATGGTGACCAACCCGAACATCAGCGTCATCACCTTCACTGGCGGTGTTCGTGTGGGCAAGATCATTGCGGCCAAAGCAGGCTATACCCGCGCGGCGCTGGAACTGGGCGGCAATGATCCGCTGATCGTGCTGGATGATCTTTCCGACTCCGATCTCGACAAGGCGGCGGAACTGGCGGTGGCGGGCGCCACCAAGAATTCCGGCCAGCGCTGCACGGCGGTGAAGCGCATTCTGGTGCAGCCCCTCGTTGCTGACGCCTTTGTAGAAAAAGTTCTGGCCAAGGCCAAGAAAATCAAATTTGGTGACCCCGAGAATCCGGACACTGACCTGGGTTGCGTGGTCAACTCGGCCACGGCTGAGATGTTTGAAAAGCGCGTGCTGGTGGCAGCGCAAGAGGGAGCGAAGATTCTCTATCACCCTGAACGCAAGGGTGCTGTGTTGCCTCCCATCACCATTGACCATGTGAATCCGAAATCCGAACTGGTGTTTGAAGAAACCTTTGGGCCCGTCATCCCCATCATCCGGGCACCCGCCGATGATGAGGAATTGATCCGGCTTTCGAACTCCACCGCCTTTGGCCTGTCCTCCGGCGTGTGCACGAATAACCTGCAGCGCATCACAAAATATATCGAGGGCCTGAATGTGGGCACGGTGAATATCTGGGAAGTGCCGGGCTACCGCATCGAGATGTCGCCCTTTGGCGGCATCAAGGACAGCGGCAATGGCATCAAGGAAGGTGTTGCAGAAGCGATGAAGTTTTACACAAATGTCAAGACCTGGTCCTTGCCTTGGCCGTAAATTGCTGACAGTTTTGTGCCCATGAACCCCACGGCACTTAATCCTTCCACACTCGTCATCCTCAACCTGCTTGGCGGCGTCGCCCTGCTGTTGTGGGGTGTGCGCATGGTGCGCACCGGCATCCTGCGGGTGTGGGAAGAACAGCTCAAATACTTCATTGAATACCGGCTGGGCAACCGCTTCTCGGCCCTTGCAGCAGGGCTTGCAGCCACCTTGGTGCTGGGCAGCGGCACGGCAACGGCCCTGATTGTCACCAATATCGCCAGCACGGGCGCCTTGCCTGCAGGCCTTGGCCTTTCCGTGCTTTTGGGCGCGGATGCGGGCTCATCTTTCATTGCCGCCCTGGTGGCCTCCGGCTCCAATATCGCGCTGTGGACATCGCCTGTATTTTTGTTCATCGGCTATGTCATTTTTCAATCCTCGGAAGAATTGAAGCCGCATAACGCGGGCCGTGTGTTGATCGGCCTTGGCCTCATGCTGTTGTCATTGCGCCTGATCTCGCAGGCCACAACACCGCTGGGCGAAGCGAGCCTGTTTCACCAAGTGCTCAGCGCCGTGGGGCAAGCGCCAATTCTGGCCTTCCTCATCGGGGCGGCCATGGCCTGGGGCTTTCACTCAACTTTGGCCGCCATCCTGCTGGTTGCCTCATTGATGGTGAATGGCAGCCTCAGCCTTGCTGGCTCGCTGCCGTTTCTGCTGGGCATCAATTTCGGCGGTGGAATGCCGGCACTTGTGGCGGCCCTGGGCTTGCCACCTGAAGCGCGGCGCCTGCCGCTCGCCAATCTTATAGCGCGCGCCATACTGGCCGTTGTCTTGTTGGGTTTTCCCCAGCATCTTGCCGCCCTTATGCCTGAAGCCCCAGCCAATCCACTGGTCTGGGCGCTGGGCTTTCATGTGGCCTTCAATGTTGCGGTGGCCGTGCTGTTTCTGCCGCTGGTCAATGTCATGGCCTGGGTGGTGAAGCGGCTGGCGCCGGATTCAACTGCCCCTTCAGATCCATTGCGCAGCCCACGCTATTTGAACCCGTTGGCCATCGCCACGCCTGCAGCCGCACTTTCCAACGCGTCGCTTGAACTGGCCCGTATGGGCGAGATATTGGAGCGCATGTTTGAAACGGCTCTGCGGGCCATGGCGGGCTCCAGCATGGAAATGCTGAAGCAGCTTGAGGGGCAGGATACTCGGCTCAACGCCTTCCAGCTTGCGGTGCAAGCTTATGTGAATGATGTGTCGCAGGGAAAACTTTCACCAGAAGACTCGCGCCGTGCACTGGAAGTCACTCTCTATGCCTCAAACCTGGAACATGCCGGCGATATCATTCAGCTCAATTTGAAAGACCGCATCCGCGCCAAGATCAAAGAGAATTTGGATTTCAGCGCCGAGGAGCAGGCCAAATTGGCGGAACTGTGCCTTATCATTCAGAACAATATCAAACTGGCGGCTGCGGTTACAAGTTCTCGCGATGTGGCGGCGGCCCAGCATCGGATCGGCCAGAAGGATGAATTCCGCCAGTTGGAAAATCAGGTGATGCAGACGCATTTCACCACCTCGCTCTCCAACAAGGCCACGGCCCTGCGCCAAAGTGCCCTCTACATCGACATCATCCGTGATCTGCACCGCATCAATTCACATGTGGTGGCAGCGGGTTATCCGATTGTGGATGACGCGGGCCTGCTGCGGACGTCTCGGCTGCGCGATACGCAAAAGGTTCAGCAGGTATGACGCATGCATTTTCTGGCCTGCGGGTGCTCGATCTCACCCGCGTTCTCGCTGGGCCTTGGGCCACGCAGATGCTGGCTGATTTCGGCGCCGAAGTGATCAAGATTGAGAAGCCCGGCGAAGGCGACGACACGCGCGGTTGGGGGCCACCCTTCGTGAAGAATGCGGATGGCAGTGAAGGCGATGCCGCCTATTTCCATGCCGCCAACCGGGGCAAGAAATCTGTCTGCATCGATATGGCCAAGCCTGAAGGTGCGAGTCTGATCAAGCAGCTGGCGGTGAAATCAGATATTCTGGTTGAGAATTTCAAAGTGGGTGGCCTCAAGAAATATGGCCTCGACTATGACAGCCTTGCGAAGATTAACCCGCGCCTCATCTATTGCTCGATCACCGGCTTTGGCCAGAACGGGCCTTATGCCAACCGTGCGGGTTATGACTTCATGATTCAGGGCATGGCAGGCGTGATGTCCATCACCGGAGAGCCTGACGGCGAGCCCATGAAAATGGGAGTTGCCTTCGCAGATGTCTTTGCCGGGCTGCATGCCGTCATCGGCATACAGGCAGCTCTTTATGCACGCGAGAAAACCGGCAAGGGCCAGCATATCGACATTTCACTTCTGGACTCGCAAGTTTCAGTTCTGGCCAATCAGGCGATGAATTATCTTGTCTCTGGCCGGGTTCCCAAGCGCTTGGGCAATGCGCATCCCAATATCGTGCCCTATCAAACCTTTGGAACCAAGGATGGCCACATCATCATCGCTGTGGGCAATGACAGGCAGTTTGCGGAATTCTGCCGCATCATCGGCGCGCATCATGTGGGCGAGGATGCGCGCTTCACCACCAATCGCGGCCGTGTGGAACAGCGCGAGGTTCTCATCCCCCTGCTGCGGCCATTTCTCAAGCTGCGCAGCACTGCGGAATGGACGGCCTACTTTGAGGCTGCCGCTGTGCCCTGCGGGCCGATCAACACGATTGACCAGGTGTTTGAAAATGAACAAGTGAAGGCACGCGGCTTGCTGCGTAAGCTGCAGGGTGCTGATGGCCGCAAGGTGCCCAGCGTGGCCAACCCGATTGTGTTTTCGGATGCACAACAGGGCAATTCCACGCCCTCACCGCTTCTGGGGCAGGATACGGGCGCTGTACTCAAAGATGTTCTAGGAATTGGACTTGCTGAAACTGAAACTTTGAAGGTTCAAGGAGTGGTGGCATGAGCAAAAGCTGGACAGGCGGGTGCCAATGCGGTGCTGTGCGCTATGAGTTGCTGGAGCGGCCCACGGGCGCGCACATCTGCCATTGCCGCATGTGCCAGAAGCAGTTTGGTAATTTCTTT
>JAYTIG010000077.1:0-6201 GCA_043731995.1 Hyphomicrobiales bacterium | reverse complement strand
AGCGGATGTTGCCATTTTCTCCCGCGCGCCTGCCTTCGGGTGCTGCTCTGCGGTGTGGCAGCTGGGAAACACCCGAGCTCATGATTTCGATGTCCGGTTGGTGAGGGCGATCTGAACGGCAGAACCGCACAGGATGATGGCCGTGAGAATGATGGAAAGAGCAGCCCCGTAACCGAGTTTGAAGTTGATGAAGGAATTTTGATAGATCCAATAGACCGTGGTGATGGTTTTGCCGCGCGGGCCACCCGCCGTCATGATGTAAAGTTGGTCGAAGGCCAGCATGGAACCGATGGCGCTGATCAGGGTGACAAGCAGAATGGTGCGGAAAGTCAGTGGCAGATAAAGCCGCCACACACGCTGCCAATAGCCGGTGCCGTCAATCAATGACGCTTCAATGATTTCCTTGCTGATGGATTGGATTGCCGCCACGAACAGGATCATGCCGAAGCCCACGACTTTCCAAGTGACCGAGATGATGACGGCCCAGAGCGCCACATCGGCCTGGGTGAACCAGACAATCGGCTGTGAGATGATATGCAAGTCAACAAGCACTTTGTTGAACAGGCCCACCTGCTCGTCAAACAGCCAGAACCACAAAAGGCTGGATGTTCCCAACCCGATAACGACCGGAACAAAGACAATGCCGCGCACTACTTTCAGCACGTTGCTGTTTTGCTCAACCAGCAAAGCCAAGAGATAGCCAAATCCCATCAGGATGGGCGTGATGAAAAGTGTGTATTTGGCGGTAAAGCCAAGGGCGCGCCAAAATGCAGCGTCGTTGTAGGCGGTTTCAAAATTGGCAAAGCCAACAAAATTTCCGCCCCCCAAAAGGGATTGGCTGGAGAATGATGTGGCAATCAATTGGCCAAATGGAAACAAGACGAAAGCGCAAACGAAAACCAATGCCGGCAAGACATAGATAAAGCCTGTCGCTTTCGAAGCTCGTTTTGTCATCGTAATGCCATCCTGTCGCGCCGTGAACCTATCAGGTAGCTTCGCGCATGTGAAATCGGGCCGCGACGCTGATGTCGCGGCCCTCACCTGTTCAAGGATTATTGCGAGACAATCGCTGTCATTGATTTGCGGGCCGCGGCAATTGCCCCGTCCACATCACCGTCAAAGATTGCCGTCTGGATCATCTGAATCCAGGGGCTTGAATCCGAGTTCACCATGTCGTTGAAATGGAACACCCAAGGCACATAGCCAACACCCAAAGCCTGGGCTGTTGTCACAACACGTGGCTCGGCCTTGAAGTATTGATTGTCGGCCAATGAGGGGCGTGATGGGATGATGTTATTTTTGGCCAGGCCTTCAAGTTGGGCCTGATCCGTCAGTTCCCAATGGATAAACTCCTTGGCGATATCCGCATGCTTTGAGCCTTTCGGAATGGCGATCACGTCTCCACCCACAAAGGCAGATTGCTGGCCTTCCTTGATGCCCGGCAGAATAGTGACGCCGAAATGCAGATCAGGCGCTTTTTCTTTCAGCAACGAAATCATGAATCCACCTGAACCTTCAATGCCGATCTTGCCCGACATGAATGCGGCGACGAAATTGGCGCCGTTGTCGGCCTGTGCACCGGCCGGAACCAGGCCTTCTTTCCACATGGCTTGCATTTCGGTCAAAACCGCTTTGACACCATCACCATCGAGTGGCGTGTCTGTGGCCTTAGCAGGAAGTATTTTGGCGCCCGCAGCCACCATCATCGGTGAAGTCACGAAAATGTTGCAGCCGGGGCAGGCACCAGAGAAGTAATAGCCATAGATATCACCACCCAGGGCGCGGATTTTGGTGGCATCGGCATGAATTTCGGCCAGTGACTTTGGAGCCTTTTCAGGATCAAGACCGGCTTGTTTGAACAGGTCCTTGTTCCACACGAGAATGGAAACGTCTGGTGTGAAGCCTGCGCCATAGATCTTGCCGTCATAGGTTGCGATGTCCTGATAGGCCTTGGCAACGCCGGCGTAGTTTGGATCGCCTTTCAAATCAGCGGTGATGTCAGTGAGAAAGCCAGCTTTCATGAAGTCTGGCATATAAATAAGGTCAAACGAGACCATGTCAGGCACATCGCCGGCTTGTGTGCCGGTGGCGAGTTTGGTCACCATCTGATTGTCTGGGATGACAGTCACGGCGATTTTCTTGTCGGCGTGGCTGGCGTTCCACAGGTCAATCATGTGTTGGGCAGCGCCTGCACCACTGGCACGCACCCAGATGCTGGTGTCGTCAGCCCATGCGGTGCTGCTCGTTGCCAAAAATGTCGTGGCCGTCAGCGCCAGCGCCACTGCGCTGGACAAAATTGGTAGCTTCATGAATTCCTCCCGTTATCTGTTTTGCTCCAGTTTTGACTGTGAGCGGCTTTTGAAGTCTGTTTGAGAAAAGCTTTTCCCGATTACCCAAACAAGACAGTGCTTTGAGTCAATTAAATGTAGGGAAAAGCTTTTCTCATTGGACAATGGAGAAGTTTTTGACTTTTGACAAGATGAAATCTTGCACAAGCTCTGCGGATGTTTGAAAATTAATGGGCGAAGCCGGGCGACACGAAATCCAGAGGCCCGAGTGGCCAGGCTGATGCATTTACCGCCCAAGCTAGTACCGATACCCCAATTGCGACCTGGCCAAGGGTTTCACCGAAAAACTTGAAACCGAAAAGATTCGCAATTGTGGCCTACTGCCCGGGCGCGCCGATCACCTTGCCCGTGCGGTTGTTGTGGACAGACCAGGCGGCAGCGCCAATCGTGATCAGCGCGCCGATGATGGTCGTCATGGTCTGGTTATCAACATAGCCGCGCTGCACCAACAGGCCGCCGCCTGCAGCAAGAATGGCACGGATGATGCCGGTGAGTTGGTCGTTGTTCATGTTCTGCCTCCGTTGCTTGCACAATTCCCGGCTTTTGGCACGGCTGTCAACCGGCTTAAAATGGTCTAGGGTTTTGATCGGTATGAGGTTTCATGTTTCGCCTTTGGGTTACAGCTGTCTTCATTCTTGTTCTAACCGTGGCTTGCTTCGCGCAGCCGCCGGTGGAGCTTGCGGGCCCGTCTGAGCAGGTGTGCTCGACTGATTTGCATTTGGATGGGGACAACTCATGCCCGTCGTTGCCACTGGCAAGTTCGACAACTTACCTTCGCAATATAGGTGGCACCGTCGTGTCTCTGCCCAAAGGGTTTGATGTGGTCCACGCCGTTGCCTCACGTGATGACGAACGGGGGGAGGGCTACTATATTTTTGGCGAGGTGGCGGGCAAAGGTGGCGCGCCTTATCTGGCCTTTGCGCTAAAAGACAGTCTCGCCTTTTCCGGAACTTGGGAGTTTTTCACCGGACGGGGCCTTTCTGGCAGCACCAATTGGGTGGGTATTGACCGTTGGGAGTTTCACACTGATGCTGAGGGTTCCTGGAACCCGGGTGATAAAGCAAAAGTCTTTTCGCCGGAGCAAGGGTGCAGTGGGTTCCAGGTGGATTGGAACGCGCCCCTTGGCCGTTGGCTGATGCTTTACGGTTGTGGAGGTGCTGCTTGGGTGCGCGTTTCGCAGAAGCCTTCAGGCCCTTGGTCCGAGCCCACCTGGATTGCAGATCACGTTGCAGCCAATGGGCCAATTTTGTTGCCAAATCTTGATGCAATTGGACCCACCGATGCGGGTGGCCGCTCCACGATAATCTATTGGGGTGGCTCTTTGGGTCAAGACGCCCGCTACCAAGCGATGCGCACCGTTCTGCGGCAGGATGGAGAGCAATGAGCCTTGACAAGGTGCCCGCCGCCGCACATTTCAACGCCATGAACTTACCCCCGCTAAAGATCCTTCTCGCGGCCCCGCGCGGTTTTTGTGCCGGTGTGGTGCGTGCCATTGATATCGTTGAACGTGCGTTGGAAATCTATGGCGCACCGGTTTATGTGCGCCATGAAATCGTGCACAATAAATTCGTGGTGGATGATTTGAAGGCCAAGGGGGCCATATTTGTGGATGAGCTGGATGAGATTCCGGCGGGCGACCATCCAGTGATATTCTCGGCCCATGGTGTGCCCAAGGCTGTGCCTGCCGAGGCTGAAACGCGCAAACTGTTCCAGATTGATGCCACTTGCCCGCTGGTGACGAAAGTTCACATGGAGGCCCAGCGCCACAATGATCAGGGGCTGGAGATCATTCTCATCGGCCACAAGGGCCATCCGGAAGTGATCGGCACCATGGGCCAGCTTCCGGCTGGTGCCATCACGCTGATTGAAACGACGGCGGATGCTGAAGTTGTTCCGGTGCGTGATGCCTCCAAGCTGGCATTTGTCACGCAGACCACGCTTTCGGTTGATGACACCAAGGATGTGATCGCTGTGTTGCAGCGCCGCTTTCCAGAAATCAAAGGGCCAACGCGCGAAGACATTTGTTATGCCACCACCAACCGGCAGGAAGCGGTGAAGTCCATCGCTGCACGGATCGATGCACTGATTGTTGTGGGTGCCCCGAACTCGTCGAACTCCAAGCGCCTGGTTGAGGTGGGCATCAAGAACGGCTGTCCGCGCGGCTATTTGGTGCAGCGCGCGGCGGAATTGGATTGGGCCCGCCTTTCAGGCTTGCGCATCATTGGCCTTTCGGCGGGGGCTTCGGCGCCAGAAGTTTTGGTCAATGAAATCATTGATGCCTTCCGGGCGCATTACGATGTGACTGTGGAGAAGGTTGTGCTGCGCGAAGAAAATGTAACGTTCAAACTGCCGCGCGAGTTGCGGCCGCAAAACCAGCCTGCCGCATGAGCCTGAAAAAGGTTGTCATTCACACTGATGGGGCCTGTTCGGGTAACCCCGGCCCGGGCGGGTGGGCCGCCATTTTGGATTATGCCGGCACGCGCAGGGAACTGTTCGGCGGGGAGGCTGTAACGACCAATAACCGCATGGAGTTGCTGGCGGCCATTGAGGCCTTGCGTGCCCTGAAGCGGCCCTGCGCGGTGGAGATGCATGTGGATTCACAATATGTGAAAGACGGCATCACCAAATGGATCCACGGCTGGAAGCGCAATGGCTGGAAAACTTCTGACAAGAAGCCAGTGAAAAATGTTGAGCTTTGGCAGGCCCTGGATGAAGCGGTGGCGCGGCATGACATTGCGTGGCACTGGGTGAAGGGCCACGCCGGCCACGATGACAACGAACGCGCTGATGAATTGGCGAGAGAGGGCATGGCACCCTTCAAGAAGGGCGCTAGCTCGTAAGCGGGCAGGCCTTGTCTTTGGCTGCGGCCTGTTTTGCTTCGGGTGGTGCATCAAAACCCGGCACCGCATGGCCATCCAGGGTGACGGTGAATGCAAACCCATGGCCGTGATATTCACCCATCGCGGAAGCCTGTTGGGTGGAGGCGGGTGCGGGCAGACATTCTTGTGACACTTCCGCGGCGCTGGCCGCGCCTGAACAGATCACCAAAAACGCAGCAAAGAACTTGAACACAGCGCAACTCCCCATACCCAAAGGCTAAGGCAGGAGAGGGAGATGAGTCGAATCCTCAAGTGCGGTTATGCGCCCAATCCACAGGCATGGTTAATGGCAGCGGCTCTTATGCGGGGCCATGATCATCTCAAACCGCTCCGACCCCACTTCCTCATTCCCGCGTAGGCGGGAATCCGTCTTGGCCACATCTGAGGCAATCAAAATCTGGGCCCCGGCTGTCGCCGGGGTGACGGAGTAAAGTGAATCCCCTGAATTCTATCAAGCCATCAAAGCTGAGTCAGGATCGTATCTGCGCCGGACACATTCACGCCGGACTTGTCTTCCACATTCAGCTGCGTGACTGTGCCGTCTTCCACGATCATGGAGTAGCGGCGCGAACGCAGGCCCATGTCTGGCTTGTCGGTGGTAAGGCCAATGGCCTTGGCAAACAGCCCGCTGCCATCCGACAACATGATGATCTTGCCATCAGCACCGGAATGCTTGCTCCAGGCTTTCATCACGTGATTGTCGTTCACTGACACGCAGGCAATGGCGTCCACACCCTTTGCCATTATGGCGTCCGCATTCTCCACAAAGCCGGGCATGTGGTTCATTGAGCAGGTGGGAGTGAAGGCGCCGGGCACTGCGAAAAGCACAACCTTTTTGCCGGCAAAAACCTGATCGGTGGTGAGTTTCATCTGGCCGTCAGCGTTGAAGCTGAGGAATTCCGCTGCTGGCAGTTTGTCGCCGATCTTGATGGTCATGTTGTACTCCTGTTGGAAGCTCACTAAGCGACCTTCAA
>JAYTIG010000076.1:0-2320 GCA_043731995.1 Hyphomicrobiales bacterium | reverse complement strand
CGCAAGTTTCATGGCATCAGGCAAAACAATCGCTGCCAAAACCATGGTGGCCACTGTGGTTACCACATAGGTTTCAAACAAGTCAGCGGCCATGCCGGCGCAATCGCCAACATTGTCACCCACGTTATCTGCAATGGTGGCCGGGTTGCGCGGATCATCTTCCGGGATGCCCGCTTCAACCTTGCCCACCATGTCGCCGCCCACATCTGCACCCTTGGTGAAGATGCCGCCGCCAAGACGCGCGAAAATCGAAATCAAAGAAGCACCGAAGGAGAGTGCGACCAGCGCATCAATTACTTCGCGACTGGTTGGTTCCATATGAAGGGTTGATGTGAGGAAACCGAAATAAAGTGTCACGCCGAGAAGTCCCAGGCCCGCAACGAGAAGGCCGGTAATGGCACCTGCCTTGAAGGCGAGGTCCAATCCACCCGCGAGCGACTTGGTTGCCGCCTGTGCCACGCGCACATTGGCGCGCACAGATACGTTCATGCCGATGAAGCCCGCAGCACCCGAAAGAATGGCGCCAACAGCAAAGCCGATGGCCGACCATTTGCCGAGCAGCACCAGGGCCACAACGAAGATCACCACGCCGACGACGGCAATGGTGGTATATTGGCGCTTGAGATAGGCCTGCGCGCCTTCGCGCACGGCGGCCGAGATTTCTTGCATGCGGGCCGAACCCGCATCCTGAGCCATAAGCCCGCGATAAGTGACAATGCCGTAAACGATGGACAGGAAGCCTGCCAACGCAATCAGCCATAGGGTTGAATTCATGATGTTCCCTCAAGAGATGTTTTGTTTTCCCAGCACCAGGGGACGATGGCCGCGACGGTTGCAGGGGTCTGCAAGAAGCAGAACGGGCCCCACACCCCAATCAGGGAATCACGCTTCACGAGCGTGGTGCTGAAAGATGCGGCACAGTTGCCAAATTTCGGCCATGATTGCAATTGGAAATGATGGAATTAGGTTGATGGTTTTGCGCTGCGTCCCGCAAGAAATTGAGGGGATTTTCTAATGCGGAACCAAGCATCGCCAAGTTGACAAACGCACAAGGGCATGAAACTTTCCGCTTGGCGCACAGAGTGAACAAGTGGGCTCACTTGCGAGCAAAAAATGCGACACATCAAATACCCAGGGCGTGCGGGCCAGCGCGTGCAAGCGTTCGCCGGTTTCGGGCCATTGTTATTGGAGGAAGAGCAAATGATCAGCAAATCTTGGGCCTGCGGCCTCTCCGCAGCACTTGTGTTTTCAATCCTGTTCAGTCCGATGGCTGAAGCCCGCGGCCACCGCGGCGGCCATCACGGCCACCGCCGTTGCGGCATGCACAGCCACATTGATTACGGCACCAACAAGTGCGTGCGGAACCATTCCTAAGCCTGTGCGTTGGTTGCAGTATGTGGCCGCGTGCTTCGTCTTAGCTCAGCCATGATGGAGCGCTGAATTAATCTTTAGGCGGCTATCTGGCGTCTTAAATGGTCAGATGCAAAAAACGGAGATTGGCATGGTTATGCAACGCAGCATTAAAGCTTTCGCCCTCGCCGGAACGTTGGCCCTTGCCCTTGCAGGCGGCGCCCAGGCGAGAGACCGCTTGAGCGAGAAGAATTGCCCCACCGGGCAAATCGAAAACCGCATCACTGCTATTTGTGAAGGACACTTCGCGGGATCCTTCATGTTCGTTTCACCTGCCGATGGTGATAATTGGCAAGGCCATCACAATTGGCATCACTGGCGCCACCACCATCATTGGCACCATCACTGGTAATCAGGCGCCCTCAGCCCTCTGACCGCCGCGCACCCAGCCGATTAGTAGCAGCATCACCAACGAAACCGGGATCAACACGATCGGCACGGCATTCCAGCCCCACAAAGCCAAGATGCCGCCGGATGAGAATGACGCTATGGTTTGAAGGCCCGAAACGGCGAAGTTGTTCACTCCCTGAACTTTGGCGCGCTCGGAGGGGCGGTAGCATTCAGTGAGCATGGTTGTGCCGCCGATGAAACCAAAATTCCAACCAAGGCCCAGCAAGATCAGTGCGGCAGCAAAATTCGTGAATGTAATGCCCATCAGGCCCGCCACAGCTGCGGCCACCAGAATGACCATGCCGGTGGCCGTGATCAAATCCACGCCAAAACGCTTGATCAAATAGCCCGTGAAAAAGCTGGGCACAAACATGCCCAGCACATGCCAGCGCAGAACGTCGCTGGAGGCGTTGTGGTCAAAGCCGCAAATCGTCATGGCCACGGGGCCCGCTGTCATCATGAAGCTCATCAGCCCGTAAGACACAGCACCCGCAAGCATCGCCACCACAAGGTTCGGCTG
>JAYTIG010000075.1:0-2320 GCA_043731995.1 Hyphomicrobiales bacterium | reverse complement strand
ATCGCATGTTCCATTTCCGTGCCGGTTCGATCGCGCCAGCTTTGCGGCAGCATTGCAGCGATTGGGCCGGGGATCACATAGATCGCCAGATACCCCAGGGCCGCAAAAACTGCGAGGCCGCCAATAGTCCATCCCAGAAGATGGGAAATGTCGCGCTTGGTATATCCCCCTTTGAGTTGCGGATTGCGGGCCAGAAGGGCAGCGATGAAGGCCGCATCACGCAACACCAACCGGGCACCGGGAGTTTCATCATGGGTCAAGCGGTAAGGCTGGTCCGGGGCCGGTGGGTCGATGGCATGAAGGCCGGCAATGCTCCAACGTGTGGGCAGTGTTTCGGAGCCGGAGAAATTCACTGAGGTGCCATCGGCACTGACGGTGACCTCGCGCGTCTTGGCACTTTGACCGTCATAATATGTTGCAGAGACTGCCATCACCAGGCCCCCACATCAAAGGCATCCGCCAGGCCTTCGCCGCGCGTTGGAATGGCAAGTGACGATTGCCTGATGCGCTCCAAATCAATCGCACCTTCAAGTTTCAGCCTGTCAATCATATAGCGGAAGGTGCGTTGCTGCACGAAGGGCCAGCCAAAGCCCAGCGTGAAGATGAAGATCAGCAAGTTGGCTACCGAAAGCCAGATGATGCTGCCGGCCGTGGCCTCCAATTTGAATTGAGCGCCATCAAAACGTGTATAATCTGCAAATTTCCGCATTTGCTTGGCTGAATAGAGCGACCACAAGGCCGGAATAAACAACATGTAGGAGATGAATGCCAGGACGCCCCAAAAAACGAGCCAGGCAATGAGCGAGGTATCCTTGCTCTTGTCCAAGCCGGGCCAAATCTTTTCGACTACAGTGCCTGCGAATACAATCAGGAAAATGCCAGCCACAATCAAAACGCCAGTCATGATCCAGCATAGCGCAAAGGTGCCATAAAGCGGCCCGGCGCGGCCTTTGAACTTGAAGGCGGCATCGCCAAAACGCATGTCGTTGGTGATGTGTTCATGCAACACCGTGTTCATCACCGGCGTGGCCCAGCCGAGTGAAAAGCCCTTGGCAAGCATGGAGCCAAAGTAGGTGAGCGAGTAAGTCATCGCCGAACCCGCAAGATTGCCGCGGATGCCACGCCAGAACGTGCGGGTGAGTTGGTATTTCCGCGCCTTGTAGATCGCATAGCCCAGCATGACATAGACAAATAGCCCGAACAGGCTGCTCACGGCCGCTGCGGCTGGGCTGTTGTCGCCGTAAACTGCGCGCAAAACCGCGCTCAACACCACAAAGGGCAAAATGATCAGCCCAAACACAAAGATGAAACCCTTGAACAGCTCCATGCCCGTTCCGGTATATTCCAGAGGCTCTCCATTGACGTGGATTGAGCTCCAGATGTGCTTGCGCACATTGGTTTTGCCCCAGAAGCGATAGAGCGAAAGGGTGAGAATGTTGAAGACAAAGTTGATCAGCGTGATCTTGAGCAACCCTGACCGCTTGACATAGCTGAATTTCAAGCTCTCAAGGCGTGGGCTGGCGGGCACAAAGCTGGGAGCGGGTCTGCCACCTTGCGGGGCGGGGAAAAGCGAGCTGTCAGTCATGCGCCGCAACTTGCCACGCAGACGGTGAACCAGCAATTAAAGGTTTTAGCCAGCCCCTGTTGCGTCTTTGCAACAGGTCAAAGATTTCTTGTCTTTTCCTTATCTTGCCCAGCCTTCTGCCTTTATCCGCCGCAATTTCCAACTAGCGCTGGAGGTTTAGAAGATCATTTAGCTCTGCTGCCGTAAGCAAGGCGCCGGAGTGAGACAGGATAGAATGGGTTTTGGCGTTCAACAAAAGTTAGCGGCGATTGCCCGTGTGGGCCTGCTATTGCTTTTGGCCAGCCTGGCATTTGCTGCACGCGCCAAAGCCGATGACGACGGCGTTATCGGGCAGTTTTTTGGTATTTTCCGCAATCCGCCCGAAATCCATTTGCCACGGCTTGATATCACACCGTTCTGGACCAGTGACCTGAAGGTGGGCCGCGATGCCTATACCAGGGGCGACTATGATCGGGCTCATGGTGCTTTCCTGCGCGCGTCTGACGATGGCAATGTGGTGGCTGATTGGTATCTGGGCCACATGAACCGCTTGGGCAAGGGCGTGCCGCCCAACCCGGCGGTGGCCTATTCCTATTTCCGCCGCGTGGCCGACACATTTGATCCCGAAGAGCGCGATCCATACCGGTTGCGCATCACGGTAGATGCCCAAATCCGTGTGGCGGACTATCTTCGCCTTGGCATTCCGGCTGCCAATTTGCGCTCCAACCCGGATGCCGCTGCCCGCATTTATTTGCG
>JAYTIG010000074.1:0-2320 GCA_043731995.1 Hyphomicrobiales bacterium | reverse complement strand
TGGTCACGATCACCCAAGGCGAAGCGCCATCCACGATAGCTGCCTCTTCCAGTTCCACCGGAATGTCACGCATGAAGGTGGTGAGCACCCAGACCGTGAACGGCAGTGTGAAGATGGTGTATGAGAAGATCAGCGACCAATCAGTATTGTAAATGCCAAGCCCCTGTATCACCTCAAAGAGGCCGGCGAGAACGGCCACCTGCGGGAACATGGACACACCGAGGATCGTCATCAACAACAGGCTACGGCCACGGAATTTCACGCGGGAAAGCGCATAGGCCGCGGTGGTACCGATGAACAGCGCCACCACGACGGTGATGGAAGCCACCCAAACGGAGTTCCACAGGTTTTGCAGGAAGGTGCCGTTGCCGCTGAAGAGGACATCGTAATAGTTCTGCAACGAGAAGGACGTGGGCAGATAGTCAATTCTGAACAGCGCCGTGCCAGATTTGAGGCTGGTTACGATGGCGTAATAGAATGGGAACACCGCCTGCAGGACAATGATGACCACAAAGGTGTAAAAGGCGGTGACTTGATACCATGGCTTCTTCATTGGACGCCCCCATCAAAGTTCACGCGGCCCAATTTCATGTAAATCGTGACCATGATGAGCAAGCAAAAGAAAAGAATTGTGGATTCAGCTGAGCCGTAGCCCAGCTTATCGAAGTCAAACATGTTTTCGCGGCTGATCACCGACATGGTTTTGGTTTGGGATGAATTGGGTGTCAGGATGTAGACCAGATCGAATATGCGCAGCGCATCGAGCAGGCGGAAGATCACAGCCACCATGATCGCAGGGCGGATCAAAGGGAGCGTTATTTTCCAGAATACCTTGATGGGATGAACGCCATCAATGGCGGCTGCTTCATAAACATCGGCTGGAACGAGTTGCAAGCCGGCGAGCATGAGCAGCGCCATGAATGGCAGGGTTTTCCAGGTATCCACGGCCACGATGGCGATCATGGAATAGTGGGCATCAGCGGCCCAGGCAATTTTCTCGCTGATGATATGCATGCGCATCAGAATGTCGTTGATAATGCCGAGCTGGTCATTGAGCATCCAGCCCCACATCTTGGCGGAAACCACAGTTGGGATGGCCCAGGGAACGAGGATGGCGGCGCGAACCAGGCCGCGGCCCTTGAAATCGGCATTGAGCACCAAGGCCACAGCCATGCCGAGTACGGTTTCAAGCGTTACCGAAACAAGGCCAAAGCGCAACGTGTTCCACACGGCGTTCCACCAAGAGCTGTCAACCAACACGCCGCCATAGATTGTGGCGCCGCTGTCAGTATGCAGAACCCTGAAGTAATTCTTGAAGCCTATGAAGCTGGCGTCGCGGTAGTGCAGCAGCGAGGCGTCGGTGACGGAGAACCACATTGATCTCGCCAAAGGCCAAGCGGCAACCACAAGAAGTGTCACAATCATCGGTGTGAGGAAAAGCCAGGCCGAACGCACGCGGCCCGCAACGAGTTGATTGCGAACATGGGTTTGTGGTTCTGAAAGATTGTTGCTCATCAGCAATATGCCCCGTTTCCCGCCATCTTGCGGGATTGTGCCCAAATGCAACGAAAGGAAAAGACCTGCGGGCAGCGAAGGAGGACTGCCCGCAGACCCATGAGCTGCGGCTGGTTATTTCCAGCCGTCGCCGCGAAGTTCAGTCAACTTGGCTTCAAGAGCGGCCATGTTGTCCTTTGCAGAGCCGTTGCCCGAAAGCGTGTCGTGCACGGATGTCCAGAACATGTTGGAGACTTCATTATACTTGGTCTTGGTTGGCGCTGACGGACGCGGCACTGCAGCCAGGAACACATCCTTCCACTTGACCAAAACCGGCTGGTCCTTCTTCACATCTGCGTCGTCATAGACCGACACGACTGTGGGAAGGTGGGTTTGCTTCAGAGCGTTGTCCTTCTGCACCTTGGCCGAGGCCAGGAACATCACGGCCTTCTTGGCTTCTTCCACATGCTTCGAATACTTCGAAACAGCGAGATTCCAGCCACCAAGTGTTGCGGCAGAGCCCGCGCCATCACCACTGCCTGCGGGCAGCGGAACAACGTCAAACTTGCCCTTCACAGCAGAGTCGTCCTTGTTGCCAAGTGCATAGGCATAAGGCCAGTTGCGCATGAACACGGACTTGCCGGTTTGCCAAACGCCACGGCTCTCTTCTTCCTGATAGGCAAGAACGCCCTTGGGAGAAATCGTGCCGATCCAGCTCTTGGCACGTTCCAGCGCTTCAATAGCCTTGGGGTTGTTGATGGAGATCTTGCCATCTGGCTCAACGATCTGGCCGCCGCCGTTGGACTTCACCCATTCCAGCGCATCG
>JAYTIG010000073.1:0-2320 GCA_043731995.1 Hyphomicrobiales bacterium | reverse complement strand
CAGACATTCTGCGTTTCGCGGCCACCAATGCCAAATTGGCAGGGCTCAGGAATATCGATACAGTTGTTGCGGATGGTGAACTGCTTGAAATTGGCAATCAGGCGCCATTTGATACGGTGATTTCAAGGGTGGGGCTGATCTACTTCCCAGACCAGCACCGGGCATTGAGAGCCATGCACGGGCATCTCAAGCCAAATGGGCGGGTGGGCGCCATTGTCTATTCCACCGGTGACAAGAACGGGTTTTTTTCAGTGCCCGTGAGCATCATCCGGCGGCGGGCCGGGTTGGGCGCTCCCGTGCCGGGCCAGCCGGGGCCGTTCAGTCTGGGTGATCCTGCTGTTCTTGCCAAAAGGCTCACTGACGCCGGCTTCCATGACGTACGGGCTGAGAAGATTGACGCGCCAGTTCGGCTGTCCTCGGCCGCCGAGTGCCTCCAGTTCGAACAGGAGTCGTTTGGCGCACTCCACCAGATGCTCGCGGGCTTGCCTCCCAAGGAACAGGACGAAGCCTGGGACGAAATTGAGGAAGCCCTGGGCCAATTCGAGTCAGGTGGACAATTCACTGGACCCTGCGAGATGCTGGTGGCGGCGGCCACGAAATAGGTCGGTGCGGGCCCCTGCTTCATTGAGAGCCGGAGCCTGGAGTCAATTTTTTGACCCTTGTGAACAAACTAGAGTAACTCTCAAGGTCTGGTTTTTACCCTAAGCAGACGAACTGCTGAATTAAACTCCACTGACGCCCAGACGGCACCACACGTGCATTCCTGGCCTCACTACGAAATCGGCAACCAATTCGCCCGCAAGATTCATATATTCCCTTAGCCGAAGCGCTTCTTGACTTAGGTCAAAGCATTGAACCGCGCCGCAGTTCAACATCCATCCCCATTCCTGTCGGATGTGTGGTACGGGTAACTTCATGATGGAAAAAACGTCTGCCGGCCAAGACAAGTCTCAGCCCGGCTCAAAAACCGGACAGGTTGTGAGTTTGGTCAAGCCTTCTGCGAACCCAACACTCAAGCCGAGTGACAAGGAGCCGCGTGGGCATATTCTTGGCCTGCTTTGGAAAACAGCAAAATGGGTTTTGGCGCTTGCTGTGGTGGCAGCGCTTGGCTGGTATCTGGGCGCGGACTATGTGCTTGGCCCCATTGTTAAAACAGACGTGATCAAGCGCCAGAATGTCATCCAGACTGTTGTGGCCAGCGGGCAAATCCTTTCCCCCTTCCGAGTCAATATCGGATCGCAGGTTGCTGGCGTCGTAAAAGCCATTCCTGTTTCCGAGGGCCAGACAGTCAAGAGCGGAGATCTGTTGATCCAGCTTGATGACACTGACGCGCATGAAGCGGTGAGGCTGGCGCAAGGTGTTGCAGCACAATGGCAAGCCAAGTTGCAACAGATGACGAGCACCACGCTGCCGATGGCGAAGGAAACGCTGGCTCAGGCGCAGGCAACTCTTGATTCAGCCCAAGCCGACTTTGATCGCGCTGACAAGCTGTTCCAGCAAGGCGCGGGAACAAAGGTTACACTTGATATTGCTCGCAAAGTGCTTGCAGTGGCGCAATCACAGCTTCGCTCTGCCGAGTTGCAAGTTGCGGCGGCCTCTCCCACTGGAACAGACTATTTTGCTGCTCAAGCTCAACTTGATCAGGCCGCTGCCAGCCAGCGTTCTGCCGAAGCCAAACTCACTTATTATCAAATCCTGGCGACGCGTGATGGGACATTGACGACGCGAAATGTTGAAGCTGGCAACACTGTCCAGCCTGGTGCCGTTTTGATGGTTTTGGCACCTTCCGGCGCGACCCAAGTTGATATGCAGATTGATGAGGTCAGTCTCGGTCTCCTGAAGCTTGGGCAGAATGCGACGGTTTCGGCTGATGCCTATCCGAAGCAGAGATTTACGGGCGTGGTGAATTACATCAGTCCCGCCGTTGATCCGCAAAGTGGGTCTATTGACGTGAAATTGGACATTGCCAATCCGCCTGACTACCTGCGTCAGACAATGACGGTTTCAGTGGAGATTGAAGTGGCGCGCCGCAATGATGCCATCGTTGTTGAAGCCGCAGATATACATGATCTGTCAGGGGCCAAACCGTGGGTCTTGGCCGTGGAGAATGGCCGGGCTCATCGTCGTTCCATTGGGGTTGGAACGATTGGTGACGAAGCCGTGGAAGTTCTCGATGGTGTGAAGCCCGGTGATGTCATCCTGCGTGGGCAAGCGCCTGGCGTGAGCGATGGACAGCGCGTGCGGTTTCAAGGCAATGGCTAGCTTCTTGCCATTCGAAATCATAGCGGCCGTCCGCTTTCTCCGGGAAGGCGTGGTTCAG
>JAYTIG010000072.1:0-2327 GCA_043731995.1 Hyphomicrobiales bacterium | reverse complement strand
GACACATCCAGCATTTCACGGGCATCCAAGGGCGGCAAAATGGAGGGCAGGCGCTGCGCGAGCATGGATTTGCCAGCCCCCGGCGGCCCTACCATCAGGAGGTGATGTCCGCCTGCGGCAGCCACCTCCAGCGCGCGCTTGGCGGCTTCCTGGCCCTTGATCTCGCCCAAATCGGGCAAGGGTTGCTCCAGAATTGAAAGATGGGGCGAAGGCCGCGAGAGCACTTGCGTGCCCTTCACATGGTTGATGAGCTGGATGAGATTTTCAGGGGCCAGTATGTCCACCTTCTCACCCGCCCATGCCGCCTCCCGGCCAGAGGCCTTCGGACAGACGAGGCCCAAATCCAGAGCGTTGGCAGACATGGCTGCGGGTAGTGCGCCTGAAATGGGCAGCAGGCCGCCATCCAGCGCCAGTTCACCCATGACCAGATAGCGCGAGAGAAAATCTGGCGGGATGACGCCAAGCGCCGAAAGTATGGCCAGAGCTATGGGCAAGTCATAATGACTGCCTTCCTTGGGCAGGTCAGCCGGTGAAAGGTTCACTACAAGGCGCTTGCCGGGCAGGCCCAAGCCAATGGCATGAAGGGCTGCACGCACCCTCTCCTTGCTTTCGGAAATGGCCTTATCGGCCAAGCCGACGATATGAAAATTCACCTGGCCGGAGAGAAACTGTGCCTGCACGTCAACCGGAAGGGCATCAATGCCCCGGAACGCAACTGTGGCAACACGTGCTGTCATACCCCACCCCCAATTTCGCCACGCTAAGGCAGGGCCAGCGCCCAAGGGCGATATTATACTTGCCGTACCTCATACTTGGACATAGGGGAAAATATTTTTCAATTTCGCGAATCTTCTCATTGACATGAGTCAAGGGAAACCCGCTTTCCCTCAACAGGGCAAATTGCCCTGTGGTATTTAGTCAATCGCTTCTTGAGCTTGCCCTCAGAATCGGATGAATATCCTGTCATTCACGGTGCGCGGATGCGGCAAACCACAATATCTAGTGTTTACCTTTCGTTAACACACTTGCTATTGACCGTTTTGGCACAGAGGCTTAACCATGAAAAAGGGGTCGCCAAGAGCGACCCCTCAAATCTCTAACCTCGGACGAGGTGGCAGAATGGTTATGCAGGGCTCTTCGCAAGGGCACCCCATACAGGTTCGATTCCTGTCCTCGTCTCTCCCAAAAAGGCGGCTTATTGGTCGCCTTTTCTTTGTTGGACTATACAACCTTAATGGAGTCCGTCAAGACTCGTGTAACGTGTATGTTGTATCGTCAGTTCAACCTAAGCACTACAGGTTGGGGTGAGCAACTAAATTTGCGACATAATGACTCACGTGGCCCCCCAGCGGTCAATTATTTTCCAGTTACTTGACGTACCTATAAAAGAGTATTATATAGACTCCATAAGGAGTTAAACCATGTCCGTCTTGAATGAAACCCACTTCCACAATGAAGCCGCTGCCTACCGCTTTGTGGAAAAGCGGGTTTGGCCGACCGGCCCTGTCTGCCCTCATTGTGGCGGATTTGACAAAATTGGGAAGCTGGAAGGCAAAAGCACCCGCCCCGGCGTTTACAAGTGCTACCAGTGCCGCAAGCCCTTCACTGTGAAGGTGGGGACGGTTTTTGAAAGCAGCCACGTGAAGCTGCATGTATGGCTTCAGGCCATGTTCCTGATCGCTTCCAGCAAGAAGGGCATTTCATCCAATCAACTGCACCGCACCCTTGGGGTGACGCTGAAAACCGCTTGGTTTATGTCGCACCGCTTGCGCCTTGCCATGGCTACCGTTGGCATTGAGCCGATGGGCGGGGCTGGCAAAGTTGTGGAAGTTGACGAAACCTACATTGGCCGTCTGGAAGGCATCCAGAAGGGAGTTAAGGGCAACGGCACCAAAAACACCGTCCTTACCCTTGTCGAGCGTGGCGGGCAGTCTCGCAGCTTCCACGTTGAAGGCCACCGCCGTGTTGACGTTGAACGCGTGATGCTTGCCAATATCAAGAAAGACACGCGCTTGATGACGGATGAGGCCTTGCAGTATCGCGCCCTTGGCAAGGAATTCGCCAGCCACGAAGTGGTGAACCATACGGACGAAGAATATGTCCGTGGCGATGTCACTACGAACACCGTTGAAGGCTTCTATTCGATCTTCAAGCGCGGCATGAAGGGCATCTATCAGCATTGCAGCGAACGTCACTTGCATCGCTATCTTGCCGAGTTTGACTTCCGTTACACGAACCGCGTGGCCACTGGCATCAATGACGAAGCCCGTGCTTCTCGCATGGTGCAGGGCATCGTTGGCAAGCGCCTTACCTATCGAACAACTCAC
>JAYTIG010000071.1:0-6228 GCA_043731995.1 Hyphomicrobiales bacterium | reverse complement strand
GCCAGATTGAAATGATGACCAATGCCACGACCCAGAAACAGGCCGTGATCATGCTGTCGAACAATGCTGGCGACCAAGTGGCTCCGGCCGCTGAAGCTGCGCAGAAGGCCGGCACCAAGGTTGTTACCTGGGACTCGCCTATTCCTTCGGGCAAGGGCGAAAGTGTTTTCGTCGCACAGGTTGACTTCGGTTCCATTGGCGTCGTGATGGCCGACATGGCCAACAACATCATGGGCGGCAGCGGTGACTTTGCCGTTCTTTCAGCAACACCGGACGCAGCAAACCAGAATGCCTGGATTGCGGCCATGAAGGAAACGCTGAAGGGCGACAAATACAAGGGCATCAAGTTGGTTGACGTTGTCTATGGCGACGACCAGTCCGAAAAGTCTTACAACGCAGCACTCGCCCTCGTCGACAAGCACAAGGACCTGAAGCTCATCATGTCCCCGACCACGGTTGGCATCGTTGCCGCCGCCAAGGCCATGACTGACGAAAAACTGTGCGACAAGACCAAGGTCTCCGGCCTCGGCCTGCCTTCTGACATGGTGACCTACACCAAGGCCGGTTGCGCACCAGAATTCGCGCTCTGGAGCTTCGTGGACCTCGGCTACCTTACCTACCAGACGGCTTATGCTCTGGCCACTGGTGCGATTAAGGGTGAAGTCGGCGAAGAGTTCAAGGCTGGCCGCATGGGCGCCTTCAAGATCCAAGAAGATCCAGGTCGCAAAGGTGCCAAGCGCATCCTGATGGGACCATTCACAGTTTACAACAAAGACAACGTGGACAAGCCCTGATCCTCAATTGATGATCAGGCCGCCATCCGCAAGGGTGGCGGCCTTTCTCAAGATTCCCCATGAGCACACCTGTATTCGAGCTGCGTCACATCTCAAAAAGTTTTGCGATGACGGCAGCACTGTCCGATGTTTCGCTGGAGATTTTCCCCGGAGAAGTTCACGCCATTGTTGGTGAGAACGGCGCCGGCAAATCCACGCTGATCAAGATCATGACTGGCGTCTATCAGCCCGACATGGGCGAACTTTTGTCTGAGGGCAAGGCCGTAACTTTGCGCAACACCAAGGACGCGCAGGCAAACGGCGTGGCCGCAATTTTCCAGGAACCCATGGTTTTCCCCGATCTTGACGTGGCGGAAAACATTTTCATCAGCCATAGCGGCCAGTCCATGATGATGAACTGGCTTAAGCTTTACAGCGAGGCTGAAGAGATCGTCGAGCGCCTGGGCGTTTCCCTGGAAGTGAAACGCGCCGCCTCTGGCTTGACGCTGGCCGAACAGCAGACTGTTGAGATTGCCCGCGCCCTGTCACTCAATGTCAAAGTCCTGATCATGGATGAGCCTACCGCCTCGCTCTCGGCGCACGAAGTGCACAGGCTTCACGCCATTGTAAAGGCGCTGCGGGCGCGCGGTGTGGCGGTGATCTATATCAGCCATCGCCTGGAAGAGATTTTTGTCATCGCTGACCGGGTGACGGTGATGCGCGATGGCAAGCATATTTCCACCAGGCCGGTCGGCGAGGCCACGCATGCCGGGATGATCCGCGACATGGTGGGCCGCGCGGTTGACGACTTTGCCGTAAAGAAAGCGGCCAATCACTTTGGCAAGACGGTGCTCACGGTGAAGGGCTTGGGCCGGGCCAGCGTATTCACGGACATTTCCTTTGATCTGCATCAGGGAGAGGTTTTGTGTTTTGCAGGACTTATAGGTTCGCGCCGCACCGATATTGGCCTGGCAATATTCGGCGTTGAACCGGCCGACCAGGGTGAGATTGAAATCGATGGCAAGGCCTGCCCAATCAAGACGCCGCAAGATAGCATGGCGCAGGGCATCGCTTATGTCTCTGAAGACCGACGCAAGCTTGGCCTTGCGATGCTGATGCCGATTGTCGTCAACGCCTCGATCGCCTCGCTCGACAAATTCACCCGCCGTTTGTGGTTCGTCGACCGCAAAGCTGAGCGTGCCATGGCGGAAGGCTATCGTACGCAACTTTCCATTCGCTCACCCGATGTCATCATTGATGTCGGCAAGCTTTCCGGTGGCAACCAGCAGAAGGTGATGCTGGCCAAATGGCTGGAAACCAAGCCGCGCATTCTGATCTTTGATGAACCGACGCGCGGCATCGACGTGGGCGCCAAAACAGAAGTACACAACATCATCCGAGAATTAGCAGCGCAGGGTGTTGCTATCATCGTGATCTCGTCGGATCTGCCGGAAGTGTTGGCGCTGGCGGACCGCATTCTGGTAATGCGCGAGGGCCGGCAAAAGGCGATTTTTGACATTGCCGATGCGAACCAGGAGAAAATCATGGCGATCGCAACGGCCGACCAGGAAAAGGCGGCCCTAGCGTCATGATGTCTCTTCTTCAAAAGGTGCATCCGCAGAATTTGCGCTTGATCGCTCTGGCGATCGTTCTCCTCCTGCTCATTATGTTTTTTGCCACCCAGATCGACAACTATCTCAGCCCTCGCATGTTGAACCGTATTGCCACCAGCGCGGCTCTGTTTCTGCCCATTGCCATTGGCCAGGCTTTAGTGGTGATCACGCGCAATGTCGATCTATCAGTCGGCTCTTTGGTGGGCTTTTTGGCCTTTTTCATGGGCGACATGCTGGGCCATTATGATCTGGGCCCGGTTCTGACCGTTATGGCCTTCCTCATCCTGGGCGGCTGCTTCGGCGCGATCAATGGCGCATTGGTCTCTTACGGCAAGGTGCCTTCGATCATCGTGACGCTTGGCACACTCGCGATTTTCCGCGCCTTGTTGATCGAATATTCGGGCTCACGCACCATAACCACGGATAGCATGCCGAAATGGGTGGCCGACTTCCCTCAGTTGAGCGTTTTCACGGTTGGAAGCTTTGAGGTGCGCCTGACTGTCGTTTTGGCCCTGGCGGCAGCACTGATCTTTGGCGTGGCTTTGTCGCGGCTTAGGTCGGCGCGAAAGCTCTATGCAGTGGGCTCCAATCCCGATGCCGCCGTGATGGCTGGCATCAATAGCCAGCGCGTGGTCTTCACCGCCTTCGTTCTGAGTGGCATGATGGCAGGGCTTGGCGGCTTCATGTTCCTGGCGCGCTTCGGCAATATCACAGTGGGCGCGGGCCTCGGCTTCGAATTCAAGTCGGTGAGTGAAATCGTTGTCGGCGGCGTTAACATTTTTGGCGGATCAGGTTCGATGCTGGGCGTTGTCCTTGGCACCGTGCTGGTTGATACGCTGGAAAACAGCCTGTTGCGCTGGCAGGTGATCAGCGAGTTCTGGCGTGACGCGCTGCTCGGCATGCTGATCATCATGGCAGTGGCTGCTGACACGTTGATGACGCGTTCCTTTGCGCGCCTGCGCGCCAAAAAGGATGTATGAGATGAGAATCTTCTTCAAGACCTGGGAAGGCCTACTGCTCATCATCCTGTGCGCCACGGTGATCGCCAATGTGCTGCTTGTTCCCGAATTCCTTACGCTCCAGAACCAGATCAACCTGTTTTCGCTTTCAATTGAGAAGGCCATCGTCGCGCTGGTCATGACCTATGTGATCATCAGCGCCGAGATTGATCTCTCCGTGGCTTCCGTCATGGGTCTGGCGGCTTGCGTCTTCGGCACTTTGGTTGCCGGCGGCTGGAATCCGGCACTGGCGATTGCCGTCTGCCTCATCGTGGGTGCCGCAGCCGGCGCCTTTAATGCCTTCTGGGTCACCTATGTCGGCATTCCTTCTCTGGTGGGGACGTTGGCCATGCTGATCGGCTTCAGAGGCTTTGCCCGCGTGCTGCTGGAAGATCGTGGCATCAACGGCTTCCCCGATTGGTTCAATGGCCTAGCGCGCGATCCTTTCCTCGGCCCGCTACCCTTCTCAATCGTTGTCTTCATCGTCTTGCTGCTGCTCCTTGGCTATGTGTTGCATTTCACCAGTTTCGGCCGCCGAGTCTTCGTTATTGGCAATAATGCCGAAATGTCGCGCTATTCCGGTGTGCGCACGGCACGTGTGAAAACCACGATCTACATCATGTCCGGCGTCATTTCCGCCATGGCCGGCCTCCTTTATGCGGCGCGCCTTTCTTCAGTGCGCGGCGACGCGGCCTATGGCTTCGAGCTCGATATCATCACCATGGTGTTGCTCGGCGGTGTTTCGATCTTTGGTGGCAAGGGTTCCATGCTTGGTGTTGTCCTTTCCATCCTGATTGTTCTCAACCTGCGCAACGGCATGTCGCTGGTCAACATCGATGGTCATCGGCAGACAGCGGTGATTGGTGTGTTGCTCATTGCCTCGGTCCTGGTTCCGAACCTGATCGAACGTGTGCGGGTTGCGCGTTCGGCACCCTTAAAGGCCCAGGTCAATTAGCGGAGAAGGCGATGCAACGCTACGGTTTCAAGATGCAACTCCATCCCGGCATGAAGGCCGAATACAAGAGACGCCACGATGAAATTTGGCCGGAGCTTGTTGCGTTGCTGCATCAAGCGGGCATCAGCAATTATTCAATTTTCCTTGATGAGGAAACCAACACCCTGTTTGGATATTTGGAACGCAGTGACGATCACACCATGAACGATCTGCCGAGTGAGCCAGTGATGAAAAAGTGGTGGGCTTACATGCGAGATATCATGGCCTACAATGGTGACGGCACACCCTCTGCCACTGGGCTTTCGGAAGTCTTTTATATGAAATAGGTGTTACTACCGCGTATGGCGGGTTCTCCGGTTTAAGGCGCCGCGCATTTGAGACCTTCTTCGTCCACTACCGCAACAAGTCCAATCGTACCCGGATTCTGGTCATCAGTCGGCATGGCGTCCCCATTGTTGAACGAATGCGCGAGATCGTGCGGAAAAATTTTGTGCAATGTCGGCGATATCCCCGGTCCCAATTCAAAAATGCCAACATTCGATGCTCTAGTCCAAGCGATTGATGAGGCGCGCGCCGCATCAGCCGTCGGTATTTGCATACTGCCGACTATTGACACTTCTTGGACATGCTCAATGCGTGAAGTTGCAGGCAATTGTTTTGTTCATGTTGGCCTCTAGGGTATGGGCTGGGAACCATTGGTTACCAGCGAAGATTATTTGCGAAAGCCGCTGAAGTGATGGATGGAACAGACAAATCAATAAATTCAATAGCGCAGTGACTGCCGTGTGCGCCGCAAGGCAAGGCAGGGAGTTCGAAATGCATTCCCGTGATGTCTGCAGACAAAGAATAGCGAAAATTAGATTGGATCAGAGCTGGATATTGGGAGCGAAGACAGCATGTTTAATAAGTTCATCCGTCGATCTTTTGAGTACAGTTGGAGTGCAGTAATCATACCGCTCAACATTCCCTCCACTACGGAAATGCATTCTGTCTGATGTTGTAATTTGTCTCTGATTGACGTACCTCAGCAGTTGAAAATATATTGTCGGCTGAGGACACAGTGATGGCAAGGCCAACGGTACATGATATTGCACGCGAAGCGGGCGTTAGTTTGGCGACGGTGGATCGTGTGCTGAACGCAAGGCCGCGCGTGCGTGAGCACAGTGTTCGCCTTGTCCAAGCTGCAGTCGAAAAGCTTGGCTATGTGCGCGATGTGTCCGCTGCAAATTTGGCCAAGCGGCGCGAATATCGATTTGCCTTTGTCATCCCCGACAACAAGAGCCAATTCGTTGCAACAATTCATGATGCGTTAAGCGATGCCAGCAGGGCGCCTGGCCCTGACCGCATCAGTGTCGAAACAATTCTTGCGCCAACAGATGATCCTAATGCTACGGCACGTATTCTCCTTGGCCTCATCTCTGCGCAGTTCCACGGCGTCGCCATTATGTGCCCGGAGACACCGCAAGTTCGAGACGCGGTGACACGGCTCAAGCAGGCAGGACTTGCCGTCGTGGCGATAATTTCTGATCTTCCCAGTTCTGCGCGCGATCATTTCGTGGGCGTGGATAATGTTGCAGCCGGTCGTACCGCTGGTGCATTAATGGGGCGGTTTTTGGATGAGAAGCCGGGGAAAGTTTTGGTCATTTCTGGCTCACTTGCTTCGCGCGATAGCATTGAGCGGCGTTTTGGATTTGACGGAATTCTGGCTGAGCGCTTTCCCGCATTGAGTGTTTTACCAACCATTGAGTCCCACAACGACAATCATAGACTCATTTCAATCGTACGGCAGATATTGGTGGCGCATCGCGACATCATTGGCATCTATGCATTGGGCAGTGGCAATGCGGCCATTCTGGACGTTTTGCGTGCGACAGATACCATTCGCAAAG
>JAYTIG010000070.1:0-2331 GCA_043731995.1 Hyphomicrobiales bacterium | reverse complement strand
TGTAAGGGCGTCAAATTTCTTATAACTGCCCAATGTTCTGGATGGAGGGATAGTTTTGAATATCCGCTTTTTGCCCAAGGGCGGAAGATCCGAGAGATTTAATACATGTCTGAATTTGACCCAAGGCGGACTTGGTGCTGTCATACGGTCGTGGTCCTGATCAATCAACTTGATGTTGGCAAATGGTTCTACTAATTTTGCCAGCAATCGGCGGCCAAGAGCAATTCGGTGAGATGGTGATAGCGTTGGCCGTCGAGGCCCGTCAAAATCTTGATCCGCTCGATTCGCAAATAGACCGTGTTGGGATGCAGGCCCAACTGACGCCCGGCCTTTTGCATGTTCATGTCAGCATCGGCAACCGCGCGCAGTGTCTGGATCAGAGCACCGTCCGCTTTGGAATCGGCGTTGATCAAATCGGCAACCCAATTCGGCGCGGCTGATTGCACATAGTCAGCACCGTGATGAACCAACAAATTCCGGATTGGTAAATCGGAAAACGGCACAACGCGTTTGGTGACACTGGCAAAGTCCAAGGCAATTGTGGCCTCATGCAAAGCTTTGGGAAGAAAAGATGTTGAGGGCTGATCCGCGCTGATGCCGACGAGCACAGCGGGACCCAGAGCAAGCAGCTGAGTTTGAATCCGCTGCGCGAGATTGGTTTGCGCAGCCGTCCAGCCGGATATGCGGCGTCGGTCTGACAGCACCGCAGTAACAAGGTTGTTGCGTATTCCGACCAAATTGCGGATCGATGTGCCTGCTACGGCTTCAGATATAGCATTGGCAATGCGCTGGGCGCGCGCCGCGTTTTCCATCTCAAAGGGGTTGGTGGATTGGGCAACCACCACGCAATAGGCCTGGCGCTGTTCAAGATAACCGGCACGTTTTAAGAGTTGTGCGACACGGCCATCGGATTCATCAAAACCACTGAGAAGAATGTTGAGCAGTTCGATGCGGCGATCACCTTCTGCTTCGGCGAGCATACGAGTGTGCACAACATACTCTGCCGCTGCGATGGAGCTGATGATGTTGGTGTATTCGATGGCAAAATCCGCGACGACCGAGACAGCACTTTCGACATTGTGCGGATGGATTGCCAGAGCTGCATCGCGCAGCCAATGCGATAGAATTCGGTGACCGCAGCGATAGGCGTGCAGAGTGGCCTCAAGCGGGAAGCGCTGTTCGGCCCTGAGATGGGCATGGGTTTTAATGAATTCAAAATCGCCAATCTCGCCACCGCCAAAGAGCCGCTGAATTTCCATCATGTTTTCTCTGGCGTGTTGATCAAGGCCAGGGAGAATGTCTGGGTTGCCCGAGGTCGTGAATGCCGGGATTTCGGCCAACACTGCTTCGCGGAGTGCCGCGCCCGCTTTGGGAAGGCCGCTTTCCAGCGCCGCCGCCGCCGCCGGAATGATGCCAAGTTCAACCAGCACCATGAAAATTTGCCGGAGACTGCCGCTTCTTGGGTTCATCGCACTTCCAAAATGTGAAGTATTCACACTGATATGGCAAGCTTAGTCACTGATATTGCCATGGGCAAGACCCTTGAGTGTGGATAATCACCATTGCGGACGGAAACACTCAACGAGGAGTTCTACAATGGCAAAATATCTGTTTGTTTATCACGGCGCCTCTGCCCCGCCGCTAGAAGATGCCAAAAAGGCCATGGATGCTTGGGGTGCCTGGTTTGGCTCTATGGGGGCTGCGGTGATCGATGGCGGCAACCCTGTGGGAAAATCGAGCACGGTGAAAGCGGATGGCTCGCTGGTCAGCGGCGGCGGCGCCAATCCGGTGAGTGGCTATAGTCTCATCGAGGCATCAAGCCTGGACGACGCACACAAGAAGGCAAAGGGCTGCCCATTATTGAAAGCCGGCGGCACCATCGAAATCGCGCAAGCGATGGACATGTAATCACCCGAGCGACAGGAGAAACCAATGACAAAAATATCAGGCGGCTGCCAATGCGGCGCTGTGCGTTATGAAACCAGTGTTGATCCGGTTTTTGCGGCTCACTGCCAGTGCAGCGATTGCAAGAGAGCAACTGGTGCTGGTCACGCCACTGCTGCGGGCTTTCCCGAAGCGGCGGTAAAATTCACCGGCAAGATGAAAACCTACGCCAACAAGGCCGAAAGCGGCGGCACCGCCAAGCGCGAGTTCTGCCCGGAATGTGGTGGCCGCCTGACATTCAGGTCTTCTAACATGCCAGGGATGGTTCTGCTGATGGCCGGTTCCATGGATGATCCTGCTGCCATTACGCCGACGGCAGCAATCTACGGCAAACGTCACTTGGCATGGGATTATCTTGATCCTAAGCTATCGGTGTCTGAAGCGATG
>JAYTIG010000069.1:0-6261 GCA_043731995.1 Hyphomicrobiales bacterium | reverse complement strand
TTTTGACCAATGACCTGATCGTGAAAATCGATGGCAAGGATGTGCAAGGCATCACCCTCAACGAAGCAGTGGACAAGATGCGCGGCCCCGTCGGCACCCCCATCACCATCTCCGTGGTGCGTGACAAGAAGGACCCCTTCGATGTGAAGATGGTGCGTGACATCATCAAGATCGAGTCAGTCAAATACAACAAAGAGGGCGATGATGTCGGCTATGTCCGCATCTCCACCTTCAACGAGCAGGCTGAAAGCGGTTTGCAGAAGGCCATTGCCGATCTCGACAAGCAGATGGACGGCAAGGAAAAGGGCTTCGTCCTCGATCTGCGCAACGATCCAGGCGGTTTGCTGCAGCAAGCCATCGGCGTGTCCGACGTGTTCATGGAAAAGGGCGAAGTTGTTTCCACCCGCGGCCGCAGCCCCGACCAAGTGGAACGCTATACCGCCTCCAAGGGCGATCTCACCAACGGCAAGCCGCTGGTGGTGTTGATCAATGGCGGTTCGGCTTCGGCTTCGGAAATCGTTGCCGGCGCCCTGCAGGACCAGAAGCGCGCCACGCTGATCGGCACGCGCTCCTTCGGCAAGGGCTCAGTGCAGACCATTATCCCGCTGGGCAATGAAGGTGCCATTCGCCTCACCACGCAGCGCTATTTCACGCCCTCTGGCCGTTCCATCCAGGCCAAGGGCATTGATCCGGATATCGTGATTGAAGAACCGCTGCCACCAGAGCTGCAAGGCAAGAATGTATCAACCGAAGGCGAAGGTGGCCTCAACGGCCACTTGGCCAATCCCAATGGCGGTGAAGAAAGTGGCGGCGGCTCTGCGGCCTACGTGCCAGAGGACAAGACGAAAGACGAACAGCTCAAATCCGCATTGGCCTTCCTTCATGGCGAAAAAGTTGTGACCAATGTGAAGCCGGACGACAAGACCAAACCGGCGGACGAGAAAAAGGCAAACTGAAGGCTCCAACGGCATTACGACAAAGCCCCGCATTGCGGGGCTTTTTCTTTTCGTGGTCAGCCCTGCATCTTCTGCCACCCCTCACCAAATCATTCGTCATCCCCGCGAAGGCGGGGATCCAGCTTTCAACGAACTCAATTGTGGTGAAGCTGGATTCCCGCCTTCGCGGGAATGACGTTGGATGAGGAGTTTACGACAGATCTCAATATGGGCATCAACCAACAAAGAAGCCCCCGCTCTCGCAGGGGCTTCTTCTTTGTGGTTTGAATATCTCAGTTCGCGCTGGCCTGGCCTTGCTTTTTGGCCTCCAGCGCAGAGACATCCAGTTTCTCGCTGACCAGAATTTTCCCGGGCGGGCCAAGCACGCCTTTTTCCTGGCCGTCAATCAGATAGGTCAGCCTGCCGCCGTCACGCGAAAGCGCAATCAGGCCTTCACGGTTGGGAACGCGGTAAGTGTCGCCGGTGTTCAACATCTGCGTCATGACGGCATTGCCCTGGGCATCTTCGATGCGCAGCCAAACCGGCGCGTTGGCCTTCAGGATGATATGTGCATCCTTGTTTTCTGCGCCATAGACACGGCCATCTGAGGGTTGCGGAACCGGAACGGCAGTGGCTGTCTTGAGCTGATCTTCAATCTTGATCCGGTCCTGGAATTTGCTCGACGCCACTTTTCCGGCCTTGCCCTTGGGTTTGGCGGCAGGCGGCTCAACTTGATCCTGGATGAAATTGCCCATCGAGTCCGGGTCGTCTGCTGCCGCTGCATTGGCGATCTTGCCACTGTCGGGCATCGGCTGGTCTGTGACTTTCACATCAGCCGCATTGGTGGATGCGGTTGGCATGGCATCGGCCACGGGCTGCTGGGCTTTGACTTCACCTGTTGCCACTTGAGCGGTTGGTGCCAGAACACCTGGCTGGCTGCCACCCGAAAGCGCCCAATGGATACCGACGAAGAGCATGAAGGCAGCGGTAACAGAGGTAACAACGCCGCCTGTCCCCCCAGGAAAATTGGAAAACTTGATATTGAGCGAAGGAATCCTGGGCATTTTGCCAAAGCTCAACACCTTGGCTGAGGACAAGATGGGCGGGCGCGCCGGATGAAACTTCGGCTTGGCAATGGGCGGTGGCGGCAGAAACGAGAGCAAATGCTCAATCAGGGGTTCCGGCTCAAATCCCAGATATTGCGCATAGCCCGCAATCATCTCCATCGCTTCCATGCGCGGCGGCATGCGCGTGAGATCGCCATCTTCAATGGCTTCGATGTGATAGGGGTGAATGCCAATGGCTTCACTGGCATCGTCGATGGAAACACCGCGTGTTTCACGCTCGCGCCGCAGGAAGAAGCCAACCTCGCAGGCCGGATCCCTTTGGCCATCAGGCCTGCGCCTGGGCCCCGAAAACATCTGCGGCTCGTGACGCGGGGATTGGAGTTCAGGCAATTCAATCGTCATGTTTACTCTCTACGCAACAGTTAACGCGTGTTTACGTTCTGGCCACGCGCAACGCATACGCAGGCCACCTCAAGGCAACATGATGAACAAAATTGGTGAATAGCCGATTAAGGTAAACGGCTTGGCGGATTAAACTTCCACGCCATTGTCTTTGGCAAAGCGCGCCAACTCGGGCCGGATGCTATGCAGGCTGGAATTCACGAGCGGCTCCATGAAGGCCCAGAGCTTGGCTTGATCAACCGTGCGGATCATGGCCTTCACCGGGCCAATGCCCGAAGGCACCATGCTCATCGATGTAAGGCCAACGCCCACGAGGCCCATGGCTTCCAAAGGCCTGCCACCAAGCTCGCCGCAAAGTGTCACGATCTTGCCATGCTGCTTTCCCTTCTGAACAATCTGGCGCATCGCGCCCAGTGCAGCCGGGCTCAAGGGATCATAGCGCCCAGCCAGTTTTGGGTTGCCACGATCAGAGGCAAAAAGAAATTGCACCAGATCATTGGAACCAACAGACGCAAAATCCACCAGAGGTAAGAGATGATCAAGCTGCCACAGCAGTGAAGGGATTTCGATCATGGCACCCAGTTTTAGGCTGCGCGGCAAGGCATGGCCGCGCTTCTTCAAAATCTCGCGTTCCTGAAGCACCACTTCGCGCGCCTGCACATATTCAGCCACGTCAGCAATCATCGGGAACATGATCTTCAAATCAGCGCCTGCGCCAGCGAGCAACATGGCCCGTGCCTGCAGCTTCAACAGGGCCGGCCGGTCCAGCGCCATGCGGATGGAGCGCCAGCCCAGGGCCGGATTTTCCTCTCGCGGCTGGCGCAGATAAGGCAGCGTCTTGTCAGCCCCAATATCCAGCGTGCGGAACACCACAGGCTTGCCATCGGCCTGATCGAGAATGCTCTTGTAGTGTCTGATCTGTGTTGAAAGGCGTGGGAAGCGCGAGGCCATCATGAAATGCAACTCGGTGCGGTAAAGGCCAACGCCAGCCGCACCCGATTCATGCAGATGTGGCATATCCACCACCAGGCCAGCATTGATGTTCAAAGTTATGCTTTGGCCATCCATGGTGGTGGCAGGCAGATCACGAAGAGACCTGAAGCGTGCCTGCTTCGAGGCATTGAAGCGCACTTTTTCGGCATAGGATTTTTCAAGTTCCACCGAGGGGCGCACATAAACTTCGCCCGTGCCACCATCGACGATGATGGAACTGCCGTCATCGACCAGATTGATGATGCCGGTTGCTTGCCCAATGGCGGGGATGCCAAGAGCACGCGCCACAATGGCCACATGGCTGGTCTTGCCGCCTTCCTCAAGGATCACGCCGCGGATCTTGCTGCGATCATAATCCAACAACTCCGCCGGCCCCATATTACGCGAAACCACAATGGCATTGTCGGGCAAGTCGGTGCGCGAAGCCGTGGCAACAGCACCCGTGAGATAACGCAGCAGGCGGTTGGAGAGATCATCCAGATCATGCATCCGCTCACGCAAATAGGGATCCGGTGTGCGCATCATGCGGGCGCGGTTGTCATTCTGCACCCGTTCAACCGCAGCTTCCGCCGTAAGGCCCGTTTGCACCGCTTCTTTCAAACGGCCCAGCCAGCCCTTGTCATGGGCAAACATGCGGATGGTTTCGAGAACATCCATGGACTCGTTGGCGCTCATCGCCTCGCTGCCATCCAGCAGGTCATCCACCTGCTTGCGCAGATTGGTGATGGAATCCTCAAGACGCAAAAGTTCCTGCGGAATGTTCTCCGCAATCATGTTCTGGATGCGAACCCGCGGCTCATGCAGAACCACATGACCAAGGGCAATGCCCTCAGCCAGGCTCTCGGCGCGCAAAACCTGCGTGCGCAGTTCAACGGTTCCGGCCAGAAGCTCTTGCGGCGCTTCGAGGAGGCCGGATGTTGCCAGAATCTCGGCCAGAATCATGGCCGTGGTTTGCAGCGCCTCTTCTTCTTCCTCGGTATAGTGGCGGCGCGTTCGGTTTTGCACAACGAGAACGCCAATGACGGCGCCGCCACGCATGATCGGCACGCCAAGGAAGGAATGATAGATTTCTTCGCCGGTTTCCGGCAGGTATTTGAAGGATGGGTGGTCAATGGCCTCGGTGAGATTGAGGCCAATCGCCTGTTGGGCAATCAGGCCCACGAGGCCCTCGCCCACTTTGAGCTGGGACTTGTGAACCGCTTCGCGCTTCAAACCCTCAGAGGCATAAAGTTCCAGCAACGCACCAGGCCGCATGACATAGATCGAGCACACCTCGGCAACCATGTTGCCGGCGATCGACGTCACAATCTTGTCGAGCCGTTTTTGCGCCGTCTCCTGCTCCGCCATCACCTCGCGGAGTCTACGGAGGAGGACACGCGGGCCGAGTGCGGGGCTAGCCATGCATGTTCCTCAGGCGCTCATGCCCTTGCGGCAAAAATGTTTCATATGAACTTCGTGTGTCATTGCTCGGTTCAAGCCTTATCAAGTCCATAAGCCGTATGCAAAGCGCGCACGGCAAGCTCAGTATAGGCCTCATCGATCAAAACGCTGATTTTGATCTCAGATGTGGTGATTGCCTGAATATTGATGCCCTTGTCAGCGAGAGACTTGAACATTTTTGATGCAACACCTGCATGACTGCGCATGCCGATGCCAACAATCGAAACCTTGGCCACGTCTGCCGAATGGGAAATTTCCTGATAGCCAATCTGGTCTTTCAGCTTGGCCAACACTTCGATGGCCTTGCGCAAATCCTTGCGCGGCAGCGTGAAGGTGAGATCAGCCACAGCCCCATCAGAAGAGATATTCTGCACGATCATGTCAACGCTGATGTCGGCCTCGGCCAGCGGGCCAAAGATGGCGGCAGACACGCCGGGCTTGTCTTTCACCTTGCGCAGTGAAACCTTGGCTTCATCGCGCGAATAGGCAATGCCGCTCACAACGTGCTGTTCCATGCTCTTTTCCTCTTGGCAAACGATGGTGCCGGGGCCGGTGCCATCCGGCTTGTTCTGGTTGACGGAATCGGGCGGCTCAAAGCTTGAGCGCACTTGCAATGGCACCTTATAGACCATTGCAAGCTCAACCGAGCGGGTCTGCAACACCTTGGCGCCCAGTGAGGCTTGCTCAAGCATTTCCTCATATGAAATGCGGTCAAGCTTGTGGGCCGCAGAAACAATGCGCGGGTCGGCGGTGTAAACACCGTCCACATCAGTATAAATATCGCAAGCCGCATTCAGCGCCGCTGCCACGGCAACGGCCGATGTGTCAGAACCGCCACGGCCCAGCGTGGTGACGCGCTTGTCGGGCCCCAGACCCTGGAAACCGGTGATGACAGCAACCTGCCCCTGCTCCATGCGCTTCATGATTTCGGCGCCATTGATATTGGTCATGCGGGCCGAGCCGTGCACGCCGTCCGTTTCAATGGGAATCTGCCAGCCAGCCCAAGAGCGCGCGGGAATGCCGGTCTCTTGCAGCACGATGGCGAGCAAGCCTGCGGTGATTTGCTCGCCTGTGGCCACCACGGCATCATATTCGCGCGCGTCATGCACGGGGGCCGCCTGCCTGCACCATTCCACCAGCTGATTAGTGGCGCCAGACATCGCCGAAACCACCACAGCAACGTGATTGCCCGCCTTCACTTCGCGTTCCACATGGCGGGCCACATTGCGGATGCGTTCAATATCCGCAACCGAAGTGCCCCCGAATTTCATGACCAAACGGCCCATCGGCCAAATCCTCGTGTTATCAACCGCTTGGCATGTGCTTGTGGGCTTTTCGCTGCGGCGCGATGCCGTCTTAGGCGATGGGCCATTTCTATGCAATAAGGGCGGTGCGAATTCTTATCGGCCAAGTCTACAACTTGG
>JAYTIG010000068.1:0-6269 GCA_043731995.1 Hyphomicrobiales bacterium | reverse complement strand
TCTGCCGCTGCCTTGATGCGCTTCTCAATCACGTCCCAAGGGGTGAGCAAGTCAGACAGCGAGATGCAGCAGAAATCATGGCCGATCATCGCACCGGCTCTGGCTGATGCCATTTGGAAAGCCGAGATGCCGGGATGCACTTCCACCGCAACGCGTGTGGGTTCGCGGTCAATCAATTCATAAACCAATGCCGCCATGGCATAGATGCCCGCGTCACCAGAGCAGATGAGGGCAACCTGTTTGCCTTGCCTTGCCAAATCAATGGCCTTGCGGCAGCGGGCTTCTTCATCACCCAGCGGAAAGTCATGCCGCGTTTGGCCGTGGCGCAGTGTTTCGACGAGATCGAGATAGAGTGAATAACCAACCCAATCTGTTGCATGCCAAAGCAGATAGTCTGCCTCCGGTGTGAGCAAGGCATGGTTGCCAGGGCCGATGCCGATGACGGAAACACAGCCCCGTGCCCGTCCCTGATGGTGCTCAAATTCCTCATGCGATCCCGCTTGTGCGATGGCCAGTGTGGCACGCTTTGATTTCACTTTGGGCACCAGCAATTTTCCGTTGGGCCCCACCAGCGCCAGTGCGGCAGCTTCAGCAACGCTGGGCGTTCCCACTTCAGCCTCGACGATGGCGGAAGGGGCGGAAACGCGATGCGCTTCAGCTTTCAATTGTTGCGCTGAGAAAAACTGAACGTCGCCGAATTGGGTGATAGCCGGTTCGTCCTCTTTCACATCAATGCTGGCGAAATGGGCGATGGACTCTCGCGCAATGTTATGCGCGGCCAAGGTTGCATCGAGCAAGGCCTTCACCTCAGCGGGATCGGTGCCGCGCTCGCAACCGATGCCCACGGCCAACACATGGGGGTGATAGACCAAATGGTTTGGCCCGCCTTGCGTAACGTGAATGGTGGTTTCCAGCTTGATCGCCTCGCCGCGCAAGCGGGCAGCGGCAGCTGGCTTATGATGCTGCGGGTTGGCCAGCGTTGCGCCATGTGGCTCATCCAATGCTCCACCGAATGCGATATCGCTTGCGGTTGTGATCGCTGCATGGCCGCCGGTGATAAGGGCAATCCTGCGCGACAGTTCATTGCCGCCGGTGTGACCACCGATGAGCGGCACAACCGATGACCCATCCTCAGCAACTGCAATGAGTGGCGGCTGGCGGAATTTTTCCGGCATCTTGGGGCCAAGTGCGCGCACCAGAATGCCTGCGGCGAACAGGCCCACGACAGCCTGGGCATTTCGCGAAACCTGACCAAGCGCATGAAGCGCGTTTTCAAAATGGCGGTCGCAGCCATCGAGGCCCGCAGGCCCGTGAATGTCGCCGCCGATGCCAGCTTTGATTCTCTGGGCCAGGGGCAGCGCGGAAGGGCCGAGCACGAAAATGGCAATGCGGCGCTCAGTCATTTGCGCCTCACGATGATGGTGGTGAAATAGGGCAGGGTGTCACTTTCAAGTTTGGTCAAGGCGCTGATTTTCTGGTGCGGCCTGGTGGCATGTTCGATGGCTATCGCAGATTCGAGCAGGCCTGTTGCCGCAAGTACGGCTTTCACTTTGGCAAAATGGCGGCCCACTTTGATGATGGCGGCGGCATTGGCGGTTTGCAATTCAGCGCGCAGGGCTTCTTCGGGCAATGTTGCGGGCAGAACCTTCAACACCTCATCGCGTTCCACCAATGGCTGGCCAAGTTGTGCCGCCGCAGCGGTGATGGAGGTGACGCCCGGCACCACAAAAACCTTGTGCGCCTGTGCAAGGCGCTCGAAAACATACATGAAGCTGCCGTAGAAGAAGGGGTCGCCCTCACAGAGAAACACAACATCCCGGCCTTGCCCAAGTGCTGCGGCAATGCGCGCGCAGCCTTGGTCATAAGCGGCCTGTGCAGGTTCTCGTTCCACGCGCATGGGCATGTCGATGGCGATGGGTGTGAAAGTCTCGGGCAGAAAGGGCCGTGCAATTTCAAGCGCGGTGGATTCGCCACCATTGGCGCAGAGATAGGCTATTGTATCGGCCGTTGAGACAAGCCGCCAGGCCTTCACTGTCAACAGTTCGGGATCGCCGGGACCTACGCCCAGGCCATAAAGCGTGCCGCTCATGGTTTTGTTACCCGCCATTGCACCACGGGCATTTTGGGTTTCAGGGCGCGGAATTTGCCCACGGGTTCGAGGCGCGAAATTTCGATGCGCAGCAATTCACCCCCATGTTTTTCCTGCAAGTCATAGAGATGCATTTCACCCTCCAGCGTCACCACATTGGCCACCAGCCGCCCGCCGGGGCGCAGCGTCTGCCAGCAGGCTTCAAACACGCCGGGCACACCAACGCCACCGCCGATGAAAACCGCATGGGGTTGAGGAAGATCGGCCAAGGCGGTTGGCGCTTGGCCTTGCACCAGTTTCAGGCGCGGCGTTCCCAATTGATCGGTGTTGGTGGCGATCATGGCGCAGCGCGCCGCATCTTGCTCTATGGCAACGGCCTCGCAGCCGCGCGTTGAACGCATCCATTCGATGGCGACAGAGCCGCAGCCCGCACCCACATCCCACAGCAATTGATCTGGTGCCGGGGCCAGTGCGGCAAGTGTCACGGCGCGCACTTCACGCTTTGTCAGTTGTCCGTCATGCACAAAGGCGTCATCGGGCAAGCCAGCCACACGGCTCCAGATTTTCGCGTTTGGTGAAGCATTGCAGTGGATGGCCAGCGTGTTGAGGGGCGACCAATCCAGGTTCGGGTTTTGGCCAGCGGCAAATTCAGTTACGCGCTCATTGTCTCCGCCCAAATTTTCCAGCACAGTGATCTTTGAATTTTCAAACCCGCGCGCGATGAGGCGGCGGCACGCTTCGGCGATGGAAGTTTCATCCTGCGTGAGCACCAGCAGCTTGGCATCTGGTTGTATGAAGGCTTCCAGATTGGCGGCGGGGCGGCCGTGGATTGTAAAGCAATCGCAATCGGGAATGCTCCAGCCCAAGCGTGCTGCGGCAAGGCTGAAGGCCGAGAGATGAGGAAACACGGCTACTTCCTCATTTGGTATGAACTCAAATATCTTTCGGGCCACGCCGTGGTTCATCGGATCACCCGTGGCCAGCAGAACGGTTTGGCGGCCCGCAAAGCGCTTTAACTGTTGCACCACGCCCGAGAATGGCTGGGGCCAAAGGTGCCGCTCTGCCTTCATGATTGGCAGCATGGAGAACATGCGTTCCGAGCCAATAATCACTTCGGCGTTTTTCAGTGCCTGCTTTGCGGCCGCGGAGAGGGCTTCATAACCATCTTCACCCATGCCGATGATGGTGAGCCAAGTGGTCATTGTGCGTTGCTCGTCAGGGCGTTGATGACGGAGGAGGCCATGGCCGAGCCACCTTTGCGGCCGGGGATGGTGGCAAAGGGAATGCCGCGCGGATTGGCGATGAGTTCCGCCTTGCTTTCGGCAGCGCCAACAAAACCCACGGGGAAGGCCACGATGCAGGCGGGCTTGGGCGCACATTCATCGATCATTTCGAGCAGGCGAAACAGTGCGGTGGGCGCATTGCCGATCACAACTACGGCACCAGCCAATCTGTCTTGCCAGAGTTCCACGGCTGCCGCCGTTCGCGTAATTGCTTTGTTCATTCCCGCCGCGCGCGCGTTCGGATCGTTCAGTGTACAGATGATCTCAACGCCGTGTGGCAGTTGGCGGGTGATGATGCCATGGCGTGTCATCTCGACATCGACAAGGATGGGTTTGCCGGTTGCGAGCGCGGCTTTGGCAGAATCCACAAAGTCCGGTGTGATGACGAGTTCGCGCGCAACCTCAACCACGCCGCAGGCATGGATCACGCGGATGGCAACGGCATGGGCTGAAGCCGGAAGATGTGACAGATCCGCCTCGGCCCGGATGATCTCGAAAGACCGGGCATAAATGGCGGAAGGGTCGCGCAAGTAGCTCATTGCCATCACCTAGACGCCGTCATGCCAGCGAAGGTTGGCATCCAACTTTGACCTGTCCCCAATGCCGAAGTCGGATTCCCGCTTTCGCGGGAATGACGGTCTGGATAATTCAGATAAAGCACGCGCCTCACCCCTTCTTCAGTGTCACCGGCCCCAGCGGATGATCGGCATGGGGGTAGGGCGTGTGTGTGTGGCCGTGATCGTGATCGTGATGATGCCCACGGTGATGATCGTCGCCATCGTGGTGGTGATGGCTGTGATCGTGATTGTGCGGAACGCTTTCTAACTTGAAAGGCCCATCCTGCTTGCCGCTCAATCCTTCAACATGGTGATGGTGGCTTTCCTGGGCTGCACCCACTTCCGCCTCAAAGCCCAAAACTTGCGTGCGGTATTTGCACAGGCCACAGTTCATGGCGGTGTCACCGGTGAGGATTTGCTCGACACGCTCAACAAAAGTATCGATCACCGCAGGGTGGTCATTCAGATAGTGGGCCTTGATGAATTCGATCTCCGGATGGCGGGCCGCCACTTCATCCGTGGACTGATAAATCCGGTCTACAAGTGTTCCCGTGAAGAGGAAATACGGAAAAATGATGATGCGCTTGAAGCCCAGCCGGGTGGCATGTTCCAATGCGGGTTCCACCAGTGGAAAAGTGACTCCTGAATAAGCCGTTTCGGCCCAGCCGAAGCCAAAACCTTCCCACAACATGCGGGTGACTTTTGAGACATTGGAATTGGCGTCGGGATCGGATGCGCCGCGCCCTACAACAACCAATAGCGTTTCATGTTTCGAAATGTGGCCGCCTGCTTGGTCAAGCGCTTCCTGCACCCGGTCACCCGCCGCGCGGAGCATCTTGGGGTCAATGCCCAAGTCTTTGCCATAGGTAATCTTCAAGTTGTTGGCGGCGGCATAAGTGTTGAGAACCGAAGGGATGTCATTCTTGGCATGACCTGCGGCAAACAACATGCCCGGCACGGCCAGAACATGTGAGACACCTTGTGCCTTCAGCTTGTCGAGGCCCGTGCGGATGATGGGTGTGGCGAATTCAAGATAGCCGAACTCCACAGGATATTGCGGCAGGCGCTTTTTCAGATGCTCGGAGAGAACGGCGAATTCCTTCACTGCATCCAGATCGCGGCTGCCGTGGCCGCAGAGCATCACGCCGAGCTTTTCTGAATTGCCTGTCATGGCGCTTCACTTTCAATCGTCATCCCTGCGAAGGCAGGGGCCCAGCTAGCCACAGCCAATGCGCTATCAGTTAGCTGGATCCCCGCCTGCGCGGGGATGACGGAATTGGGGAAATGCGTTGCTTTCAAGTGCCACCTTCCAAATGCGCGCAGCCCCGGAAAAGGGTTGGAAGGCAGGTCCGTCTTGGCTCCGCTTGGGTCAGCCGCACCGGAGTGTCTTTCAGCCGCTTGTCGAGCGGCACTGCGTGACCTGCTTATAGCGCGGCGCGCTTGCGGGGCAAGGCAGATTGCGACATTCTAGGTGCGGGGCCCGATGGAGACTTAAATGCGTTTGATATTGCCTTTATCCGGTCTGATGTTCCTGACGGCTTTTGGCGTGGCCGAGGCCAAGCCTTCAGCAATGCCAAATATGGTTTTTCTCTCGATGTTCTGCCGGCGATTTCTACCGGGTGGGAGGAGCCGGATGCGGGAGACGGTGTTCGCAGTCATTCGGCTGATGGCAACGCCGATTTAGTTGCCTGGGCCGGGTTTCTGCTGGATGAGAACGGTGAGATAGTGAAATTCGCCGCCGAAATGAGAGACCGCATCAAGAGCGAGGCGGGTAGTGGCGCGAAGGTCACCTACCAGAAGATAGATGCGAAAGGCTGGGCCGCCTTTTCAAGTGTGAATGGCGAGACCATTTTGTATGAGCGCGCCATTCTGGCCTGCAAGGGCGGAGCCATTGCGTCTTACCGCTTGCAATATCCCAAAGCGCGGAAGGCCGAATTTGATCCGATCATCAAGGCGCTGAATGGGAGCTTCATGGATAATGGCGGGTGCAAGTTGAAGAACTAGAAGTTAAAACTCCACCCCCGCCTGTGCTTTCACGCCTGAGCGGAAGGGGTGTTTCACCTGTTCCATCTCGGTCACCAGATCAGCCATTTCGATGAGGCGCTCGTTGGCGTTGCGGCCAGTGATGATGATATGTTTGTCGAGCGGACGTTTGGCCAGAAACTCCAACACCTCGTCAATCGGCAGATAGTCATAGCGCAGCACGATGTTGAGTTCATCCAGCAACACGCAGCGGATGGTGGGATCAGCGATCAACCTCTTGGCTTCTTCCCAACCGGCGCGGGCATGGGCCACGTCGCGGTCGCGGTCCTGCGTTTCCCAGGTGAAGCCTTCGCCCAT
>JAYTIG010000067.1:0-6287 GCA_043731995.1 Hyphomicrobiales bacterium | reverse complement strand
GGGCAATGGTCGAGGCCAGCAAAGTTGAAAGCAGCAGGGCCACCAGCGCCGTGAAGGCAAAGGTCATGTAAACGATGCGCCGTTCGCCGCGCAGCACGTTGTCAATCTCGCCGCCCTTGCTGGAAAGCACGAGTGCGCCCAGCACAGCGTGGAACCGCTGCACGGGAACAGCCACAAGAACAATGATTTCATGGTTGGTGTTGAGACGCACCACACTGACAGTTGCGCCATTGAGGGCGGCAGAAATTTCGGGGCGCCCCTGATTGTTGTCCAGGCCATAGTCATCATGTACCGGATAATCACGGCCAAAGAACCAGTCACCCGCCGCGTTGATGAACTGGCCCAGGCGGTGGCGCAATGTGGGCTGCTCGGGCGGGGCAATCGAGGTTTGGATGATGTCGGTGCCGGCATAGAGTGCTGATGTATCCACCACCATGTTGCCGCCGTTGTCGATGATCTGACCGCGTATGGTGGTATTGGCCAGAAGCCTGCGCATCACCGGCCCGGCCTTGTCTGGCGTGATGGGGAAGGCAAGATCCCCCTCGCCGGTATCCATCGCATTGGGGTCATCCAGCTTGTCAGGGTTGATGACCATGGATGACGTGTCAGCCGTGGCCGCGCCGGCCAGTGCCGCCGAAATGATCTGGCCTTGCACCATCAGGCTTTGCAGGCGCGCGTTGATCAGGCCTTGGCGGAACTGGTTGAAATAGAGAATGCCCACCGAAAGAATGATGAGGCCCAGAATATTGATGAGGGCAATGCGTGAGGCAAGGCTGCCCGGCGCATACCACGGCCATTTGCGCAATACGGGTTTGGCCTGGCGCGCGCCTTGCTCAACTTCCGGGGCCTCTTCGGCCTCTATCGGGCGCGGCGCATCCATATTCAGCGTCCGTTATTGTTCCTTGAAACGGTAGCCCACGCCATAAAGCGTTTCGATGCCGTCAAAAGTCTCGTCAACCTGCGTGAACTTCTTGCGCAGGCGCTTGATGTGGCTGTCGATGGTGCGGTCATCAACATAGACCTGGTCATCATAGGCTGCATCCATCAACGCATCACGGCTTTTCACAATGCCGGGACGCAGGGCCAGTGCCTGCAAAATAAGAAATTCAGTGACGGTGAGCGTCACCTGCTGGCCAGACCAGGTGCAGGCATGGCGATCTGAATCCATCACCAGCTTGCCGCGTTCAATGATCTTGGAGGCATCCGTCGGCACGGCGGTGCCTTCACGGGCCACAGCGCGGCGCATCACGGCCTTTACGCGTTCCACCAACAGACGCTGGGAGAAAGGCTTCTTCACAAAATCATCAGCACCCATCTTGAGGCCGAAGAGTTCATCAATCTCATCATCCTTCGAGGTGAGGAAGATCACCGGCAGATCAGTTTTCTGGCGGATGCGGCGCAAAAGCTCCATGCCGTCCATGCGCGGCATCTTGATATCAAAGATCGCCATGTCTGGCGGGTTGTCTTGCAAGCCCTGCAAAGCCGCTACGCCGTCGTTGTATTTTTGAACGGTATAGCCCTCAGCTTCCAGCGCCATGCCCACCGAGGTGAGGATGTTGCGATCGTCATCGACCAAAGCCACTGTTGGCATTTGCTTTTTCCTTGTTGTTGAACCGGGCCGGAGGGGTAGGTATAAAACTGGAACAAATTGTGGCAATGGCTTTTAGCCAGATCGAGGGAGAATGGCCATAGCATGAGTGAAACCGCAAATTTGGCCAAAGCCGCCCTTCTGGCCGGGCGAGTGGGAACTTTCGGTGCGGTGGACTTTGAGAATGGCGGGCCTTACATTTCACTGGCCAATTATGCCTGCGATGCTTCTGGCCATCCCGTGTTTCTATTTTCCAGATTGGCACGGCACACCAAGTGCCTCCTGGCCGACAAACGCGCCAGCCTGCTTGTGGCAGAAGTGCCAAAAGAGGGTGACCCGCTCACCGGCCTGCGTGCTACCTTCATGGGGCATGCGGAGGAAATTTCACGCGAAAGCGTGGTGCAAGCCTATCTCACCAAACATCCTTATGCGGAAGGCTATGTGAGCTTTGGCGATTTTGGCTTCTGGCGGCTGGTGCCAGAACTGGTTCACATTGTCGGCGGCTTTGGGCGGATAGAAACGCTGAATGCGGCAGACGTGTTTTAATCCTCAGCCTTGGACACACCCACCATGGCAGGGCGCAAGCAACGATCCCCCACAGCATAGCCCGCCTGCATTTCCTGCATCACGATACCCGGCGGTTTCTCGGAGGTTGGCACTTCATAAATCGCCTGATGGAAATTCGGGTCAAACTTCTGGCCCACCGTTTCCAGCCTGCGGATGCCGTGGCGTTGGAAAACATTCTGCAGGTCACGCTGCGTCATTTCAACGCCAGTGATGAGATTCCGCTCGATCTCGCCAGCCTCATCTCGCTCTTCCTGCGGCAGGGCTTCCAATGCACGGCCAAGGTTATCGGCAACACTCAACAGGTCACGTGCGAAATTGGTGGCTGCGTAAAGTGTGGCCTCTGCCTTTTCACGCTCGGTGCGTTTGCGGAGATTTTCCATATCGGCAGCCAGGCGCAAGAGGCGGTCTTTGGTTTGAGCCACCTCTTCCTTTAAGCCAGCAAACTCAACTTCGCGCGGATCAACCTCCGTCTCAGGGGCTTCAGCTTCCGGCGGGATTTCAGGGTTTTGATTTTCAGCGGTCATGCGCCGCATATCGGCAATTGGGCGGCAAAAATCAAGAGATCAGATGGCCGACAACCTTGGCGGTATAATCAACCATGGGAATGATGCGGGCATAGTTAAGGCGGGTGGGACCGATAACACCGAGGACGCCCACGATCTTTTCCTCACGGTTTTTGAATGGGGCCACGATGAGCGAGGAGCCGGACATGGAGAAAAGCCGGTTCTCCGAACCGATGAAGATGCGAACACCCTCGGCACCTTCGGCGAGGCCCAGGATTTCAACGAGGTCCTTTTTGTTTTCAATGTCATCGAACAGGCGGCGCATGCGCTCAAGATCGGCGGTTGGGGCCTGGGCTTCAAGCAAGTTGGCCTGGCCCCGCACAATCAGGTTGCGCGCGGCCGCGTTGTCGAAATCAGCCCAGACGGCCAGACCGCTTTCCACCAATTTGGCTGAAAGCTCATCCAACTCGTGGCGCAATGTCTCAACCTCGGCCGCAACATGTTGTCGCACTTCATCCATGCTGCGCCCTTGCGCCAATGAGGAGAGATAGTTCGTGGCGCGCAAGAACACGGATGAAGGCAGCCCGGGCGGCACTTCAACGAGGCGGTTTTCAACGTTGCCATCTTCGCTGACCAGAATGACCAGCGCGCGGCCCGGCGAGAGATTGACGAATTCGATATGCTTCAACCGCGCATTCAATTTTGGGCTCATCACCAACGAGGCGCAGTGCGACAGGCCGGAAAGCATGGCCGAAGCGCCATCCAAAACATCTTCGGTGCGGCGCTGCCGGTTGGTGGCACGCACTTCCGCATCAATGCGGGCACGCTCATTTTCATCAATGCCGTTCACTTCAAGCAATGCATCTACAAAGAAGCGCAGGCCTGCCTCGGTTGGCATGCGGCCGGCGGAGGTGTGCGGCGCATAAATAAGCCCGGTGTCTTCCAGATCCATCATCACATTGCGGATGGAGGCGGCAGAGAGGCTGGCACTCAAGGCGCGTGAAATGGTGCGCGAGCCTACTGGTTCGCCCGTGGCGAGATAGGTTTCAACAATGTTCTTGAAAATATCGCGAGAGCGCTGGTCCAGCCCTGCCAGGCCCGGCTTTTCAAGGATGGGTGGTTTGAAAATGCCCATCGCCGCTAGCCGCTGGTTGTTTCGGAAGGCTCGGCAGAATGCGTTGCCTGCCTGATGTGAATGCGCACCCGTTTTATGCGGCGGGCATCGGAATCAATGATTTCAAATTCCAGCCCCGCCGGGTGACGGATGATCTCTCCGCGCGTGGGCACGCGGCCGGCCATTTCAAATACAAGGCCGGCCAAGGTGTCGGCTTTATCTTCTTCGTCTGCGGGCAAGAGATCCACATGCAGCAGCTCATCAAGCCGCGCAATTTCAACCTGAGCATTGGCCAGATAGGTCTGGTCATCAACCTTGACCAGCATGTCCAGCGCTTCATCCTCGTCATGTTCATCGGAAATATCGCCGATGATCACTTCCACCAGATCTTCCAGCGAAACGATGCCGTCCGTGCCACCATATTCATCCACCACCATGGCCAGATGAATATGCGAGGCTTTCATTTTCAGCAACAGATCGGGCGCGGGCATGGATGGCGGCACAAACAACACTTCATGGCGCAAGCTGGGATGCTGTTTCACTTTGGAATCCAGCTCTTTGGCCGGCAAAGCCAGAGCTGTGCCCGTGGCGCTGCGGGTTTTTTTCCTGGTACCCTTGGAGGTGATCCAGCGCAGAAAATCGCGCACATGGATCATGCCTGAAACATCATCCATAGACTCGCGGTAAACCGGCAGGCGCGAATGATTGGCCTCGATGAAGAGATCCATCAGCTCTCGCATGGTGCTCTCTTCTTCCACGGCCACAATATTGGCGCGGGGCACCATCAAATCCTTCACGCGCATATCGGCAAAGCCAATGACATTGCGCATCATGGAGCGCGCATCACTGTCCAAGACCTGCGTGCCTGTCTCCTCGGCATGACTCTCGATCACTGTGTCGAGAGTTTCCTCAAGATCAGCGTTCTTCGGGCCGAGCCTGCGTTTCAGCTTGGACAGGAGTGATGGTTTAGAGGGTTCGCTCATGGCGCTCATCTAGCATATATGGGTTGGCAATGCCCAATTTTGCCAGAATGCGGATTTCGCGGGCTTCCATCTTGTCAGCATCAGCATCATTTTCATGGTCGAAACCCACAAGGTGCAACAGGCCGTGAACAACAAGGTGAATGGCGTGATCGCGCAATGAAATCCGGGCTGCCTTGGCTTCCTTGGCACATGTGTCATAGCTCAACACCAAGTCGCCCAGCGGCTTTGGCTGGCCACGCGGGACTTTGAGATCAGCCGCCGGGAAAGAAAGCACATTGGTGGGCTTGTTTTTGCCGCGCCATTGGCGGTTCAGCACCCTTACCTCGGCATCATTGGCAAGCAACACGCCTGTGAGCTTGGAAGCATTGGGCTTGGTCAGGGTCAGAGCGCAAGCTTTGGCAATCTCGCCGGCAAGCCCCGGCACACGCTTCCAGCGCGCATCGGCAATATCAATTTCAATCGGCATCAGGCCCTGCCCTTGGCCGCCTTTGCCTGCTGCTTGTCATAAGCCTGTACGATACGACCGACCAAAGGATGGCGCACAATATCTGCTGCCAGGAAGCGGGTGATGCCAACACCTTTGACACCATCAAGAATGGAGGTGGCTTCCACAAGGCCCGAGCCAACGCCAGAAGGCAAATCAATCTGGGTGGGATCACCTGTCACTACCATGCGGCTGCCTTCGCCGAGGCGCGTCAAAAACATCTTCATTTGCTGTGGCGTGGTGTTCTGCGCCTCGTCGAGAATGACAAAGGCGGATGTGAGTGTGCGGCCTCGCATGAACGCCAGCGGGGCGATCTCGATCTGATTTTCAGCAAGGCCCTTTTGCACCAGGCTTTGGGGCATCATGTCGTACAGCGCATCATAAAGCGGGCGGAGATAGGGATCGACCTTCTCTTTCATGTCGCCCGGCAGGAAGCCCAGGCGTTCACCGGCCTCAACAGCCGGGCGCGAAAGGACAATACGGTCCACCTCGCCATTCATCAGGGCCTCTGCGGCGCAAGCCACGGCAAGATAGGTTTTGCCCGTGCCCGCTGGCCCGGAGCCGAAGACCAGCTCGTTTTTGCGGATCATTTCGATATAGGCCTGCTGGTTTGGCGTGCGTGCATTGATGGTTTTGCGGCGCGTGCGCACACCGCCTTCGCCATGGGCGTGATCTTGGCTATCGGCCAATTTCACCATGCGTACGGCGCCATCAATTTCGCCACGGTTGATTTCTCCACCGCGGGCAGCCTTGGCATAAAGATGCAGCAGAACGGCGCGGGCCAGTTCGGCCTGATGCTTCTCGCCCTTGATTGAAATGCGGTTGCCGCGCGGGGTTATCGCGACGCCAAGGCGGTGTTCAATCTGGGCCAAGTGTGCATCATGTTCGCCCATCAAAAGGGCCATGACATGGTTGTCATCGAAGGCGAGCGACAGGGCGCTCTCATCAGTTTCAGCGGCTCTTAGAGCAACGGCATTGCGGTTCAAAAGCTTGGGGCTCCTTCAATCTAGACTCAAACCACGGCTTCATATTGCCCTGAAAGTGAGTT
>JAYTIG010000066.1:0-2353 GCA_043731995.1 Hyphomicrobiales bacterium | reverse complement strand
CAAAGAATTGATCACCGTTGAGGATTTGAGCGAAGGCGGCAAATTGCACCCGGTCCAACAGGCAATGGTGGACATGCATGCCTCGCAATGCGGGTTCTGCACGCCGGGCTTTGTGATGTCGCTCTTTGCCTTGGGTCATGCCAAGGAAAAGGTTAAGCGCGATGACGTGACTTTGGCGATTGCCGGAAACCTGTGCCGTTGCACGGGCTATCGCCCCATCATTGATGCCGGGTTGAAGGCCTGCAATAGCCTTAAGGACAAGTTCTCATTCGATGAGGCTGTGGCAGTGGCTGCTTTGGAGGGTCTTGATCAAGGTGAACTGTTTGTAGGAGACGATAGGGCATTCTTTGCCGCTCCCGCATCGTCTGATGGGGTTGCAGCTCTTGCCTCGCAATTTCCTGAGGCACGTATTGTTTCTGGAGCCACTGATGTCGGCCTTTGGGTGACCAAGCAACTGCGCCCGCAAAAGCAGATCATCTACATCGGCAGAGCCACAGGCCTTGGAGTATGTGCTGCGACAGGAAGCGGGGTTTCAATCGGTGCTGGCGCAACCTATTCGGATGCGATTGAGGTCTTGCGAAGCACATTGCCGAATGATTTCGCGACGGTAATTGAGCGCATTGGTTCCGTTCAGGTGCGCAATTCAGGTACTATTGGCGGCAATATTGCCAATGGTTCGCCGATTGGTGACATGCCGCCCATGCTGATCGCCCTTGGCGCCACAATAACGCTGCGCTACGGCCGGTCCGAGCGTCGGATTCCGCTAGAGAGCTTCTTTATCGACTATGGTAGGCAGGATCGTAAGCCCGGCGAGCTCGTTTGGAACATCAACGTACCAAAGCCGGAAAGCGATCAGCACTTCAGGGCCTATAAGATTTCCAAGCGTTTTGACCAGGACATTTCAGCTGTGATGGGCGCTTTCCTGTTCACGTTGCATCGCGACCGAATTGAAGATGTCCGCATCGCCTTCGGCGGCATGGCGCCCACACCCAAGCGTGCGCTGAAAACCGAAGTGGCTTTGCGTGGCAAAAGGCTGGCGGAGGCCATGAGCGTGAGGTTGGAAGACTATGCGCCGATAAGCGACATGCGCGCCTCTGCCGCCTATCGCCTGGAGACGGCGCAAGCCCTGCTCACCAAGGCACTGCTGGAGCTGCAGGGCGAAACGCAAACACGGGTTTTTGCCGCATGAAGCCACTCGCGCATATCGGCAAGCCTTTGGCCCATGACAGCGCTGAGCTGCATGTCTCGGGTGCTGCCACCTATGTTGATGACATGCCGGAACTGGACGGCACGCTGCATGTGGCTCCCGGTTTTGCGCGCGATGGTGCCAAAGGCAAAATCATCAACTGTGATCTTTCCGCCGTCCGTAGCGCTCCCGGTGTTGTGGCAGTGCTCACCCTTGCAGATATTCCTGCGAAGAATGATTGCAGCCCAGTGATCGGCGATGACCCAATTTTCGCAAAGGGCAAAATCGAATTCCACGGACAGGTGATTTTTGCCGTGGTCGCCAAGACACGTGAAGCGGCGCGCCGGGCCGCTAGACTGGCGATCATCGAGATTGAAAATCACAAGCCCGCCGTTTCCATTCAGGATGCCTTGGCCAGCGAAAAGCCGGACTTGCTTAAGCCCTATGCCTTCACCAGCAAGGGTATCGGCGCGGCATTGAATAAATCGGCACTCAGGCACAAAGGTCGCTTGGCCATCGGCGGGCAAGAGCAATTTTATCTTGAAGGGCAGGTATCCTATGCCATCCCGCAGGAAAAGGGTGACATGTTGGTGCATTGCTCCACCCAGCACCCGACAGAAATTCAACATTGTGTGGCCGCGATGCTCGGCATTAATGATGCGAAGGTGACGTGTGAATGCCGCCGTATGGGTGGTGGTTTTGGTGGCAAGGAGAGCCAGGCCGCACAATGGGCGACACTTGCAGCGCTAGCCGCGCATGTGACGGGCAAGCCTGCCAAATGTCGGCTTGATCGTGACGACGACATGATAATGACGGGCAAGCGTCATGACTTTGAAGCCGAGTACGAAGTTGGTCTCGACAAGAATCTGAAAGTCACCGGTGTCTCAGTCGATCTCTTCGCGCGCTGTGGCTATTCGGCGGATTTGTCGGATGCAATTTGCGATCGCGCCATGTTCCATGCCGACAATGCCTATTTCTATCCGGAATATCACATCGGCACACGGCGGCTGAAAACCAACACAGTGTCCAACACCGCCTTCCGTGGCTTCGGCGGCCCGCAAGGCATCGTTTTTGCTGAAGCGATGATGGAGAGTTTGAGCATTGCCCATGGTCTTGATGCTTTAGAGCTCCGCAAGAAAAATCTCTATTCGCGCCATCGCAATGAAA
>JAYTIG010000065.1:0-2353 GCA_043731995.1 Hyphomicrobiales bacterium | reverse complement strand
TACCGTTCAGATATCTATTGGTGAGCATGCCTTGCGCCAAAGGCGAGAAACATATGATGCCCATGCCGCTTTCACTTGCGGCTTTGAACACGCCTTCCTTCAACGGCTCTTGCTGCAACATGTTGAAGCGGGGCTGATGAATGAGGCATGGCGTGCCCAGTTTTTTCAAAATGGCTGCGGCTTTGCGTGTGGCGGCGGCAGGATAGTTGCTGATGCCCGCATAAAGCGCCTTGCCGGAGCGCACGGCATGATCCAGCGCGCCCATGGTTTCCTCCAGCGGCGTGTTCGGATCGAAGCGGTGGGAATAGTAGATGTCTACATATTCGAGGCCGAGGCGCTTCAATGACTGGTTCAGGCTGGCAATCATGTATTTGCGGCTACCCCATTCGCCATAAGGGCCATCCCACATGTGATAGCCTGCCTTGGTGGAGATGATCAGTTCGTCACGGTGCGCGGCGAAATCCCTGTGCAGAATTTCACCAAAGGCATGTTCGGCGCTGCCGGGCGGCGGGCCATAGTTATTGGCAAGATCAAAATGGGTGATGCCCAGATCAAAGGCCTTGCGGCAGATTGCGCGCTGGTTTGCCATGTCGCCTTCGCCACCGAAATTATGCCAGAGGCCAAGCGAGATGGCAGGCAGAAGAAGGCCGGATTTTCCGGTGCGATTGTAGAGCATTTGAAATTCTCCTACATCCTCATACTGAGGTGCTTCGCTGCAAGCGAAGCCTCGAAGCATGTGCCACAGGCCTCGTCCTTCGAGGCCCGCGGAAGCGCGGGCACCTCAGGATGAGGCCTTACTTCACTACTTCATCAAGGCCCTTGCCTCGTCCGGGCCCAGTGGCGCTGGTCGCTTGCAAGTTGATTTCAGCTTGATCACCTTGCGCCTGGCGCCGGCTTCCATCACTGCGGTCATCACTTCCACCACATGGGCCACCATGGAAATATCGCAGCGCGCAAGGCGCTTCTTCATGATGGCATCGGCCATATCGGCAAGGCCGGCACAACGGTAGTTTGCCCAGACCAAATCTGTCTGGCTGTTGCCATGGCCCCAATTGTTCTTGCCGAAAGGATGATCCCAGCCCGGCAAGGCTACGGGTTTCTGGTCAGCGCCTGCCACCATCACATCACCACCGAAGAAGTTCGGATCAGGCACGAACATGGCACCGGTTTGGCCATAGATTTCCATGTTCTGATGTTTGTGCGCCCAGACATCCCAGGACAGGCCCACCGTGATGCACGCGCCGTTCGCAAATTCCAACAACGCGTGATAGGTGGTTGGCGTTTTCACCTTGAGCTTTTCGCCATTGCGCGGGTTGTTGGGCTGGCTGTTGATCACACGCTCTTTGCGGCCCGTGCCGGCGAGTGCGGCCACACGCTTCACCGGGCCGATCAGGTTCACCAGGTTAGAAATGTAATAGGGGCCCATATCGAGCATTGGCCCGCCACCTGGGTTGAAGAAGAAATCGGGATTTGGATGCCACATTTCCATGCCAGGCCCCATGAAGTGACAGGTGCCGGAAACCACTTTGCCAATCTTGCCATCATCAATGGCCTTGCGCGCCAATTGGTGCGAGGCGCCGAGGAATGTATCTGGCGCTGAACCCACGCGCAGCTTTTTCTTGGCCGCATATTTCTGCAAGGCCAGCGCATCCTTGTAGGACAGTGTGAGCGGTTTTTCCGAATAGACATGCTTGCCTGCTTCAAGGATCTGCTTGGACACCTTGTAGTGCACGGCGGGAACCGTGAGGTTCACCACGATGTCAATATCCTTGTTTTTCAGAAGGTCTTTTACCGTTTGGGCCTTCACGCCGAACTCTTTGGCGCGGGCTTCAGCGGCAGCCATATTAACATCTGCCACCGCACGCACTTCGATGCCTTTGAACAGCGAAGACAATTTCAAATAGGCCCAGGAAATATTGCCGCATCCGATGATGCCGACACCCATTACTTTTGACATTTTCAGTTCTCCAAATTGATTGACTGCCCCTCATTTCGTCACCCCTGCGAAGGCAGGGGCCCAGCTTTCATGTGCACGATTTAGCGGAAAGCTGGATCCCCGCCTTCGCGGGGATGACGGATGCGGGGTTAGATCTTCGCCACGTAGTTGAATGAGCCCTTGGCCCAGGACTTGTAATCAGCCGGGTTATCGTGCTCCAGGACGAATTGGGTGCAGCGCGAATTATCGCGCAGCGCTTTCATGATTCCTGGCCAGTCGCCCTTGCCCTTGCCGACAATGGTTTGGCCCAGTTCAACTTTCATGTCGCCATTCACGGCGAATTCCTTGATGTGAACCGAGGTGATGCGCTCACCATATTTCTTGATCCACTTCACCGGATTTTGCTTGGCGTGAATG
>JAYTIG010000064.1:0-6294 GCA_043731995.1 Hyphomicrobiales bacterium | reverse complement strand
ATGCAGCGATCTATGCGGGCATCAAGCCTGCCCGCATCATCATGATCACCATGGCGATCTCCGGCGGCCTGGCTGGCCTGATGGCTTTCCATGAAGTGCTGGGCGCGCAACACCGGCTGGTGCTGGAATATGTGCAAGGTGCAGGCTTTGTGGGAATTGCGGTGGCGCTGATGGGCCGCTCACATCCCTTGGGCATCGTGCTGGCGGCGCTGCTCTTTGGCCTGCTCTATCAGGGTGGAACGGAGCTTTCTTTCGCCAACCAGAATATCAACCGCGACATGGTGGTGGTGATCCAGGGCCTGGTCATCTTGTTCATGGGGGCGTTGGAGCAAACCTTCCGTCCCTGGCTCAGCGCAATCTTTGCGAAGGTGGAGTGAGACGCAATGGAACTCTCAATCCTCCCTGAAATCCTGTCCTCCACCATCCGCATGTCTGTGCCGCTGATCCTTGCCTGTCTGGCAGGGTTGTGGAGCGAGCGCTCCGGCATTGTGGATATTGGCCTTGAGGGAAAAATGCTGGCATCGGCCTTCATTTCCGCTTCAGCGGCGGCCTATTTCCATTCCGCCTGGGCCGGGCTTGCCTGCGGCATTCTCATTTCCATCGGTTTCTCGCTCATCCATGGTTATGCTGCGATCAACCAGCGCGGCAATCAAGTGGTGTCCGGCGTGGCCATCAACATGCTGGCAGCGGGGCTGGCAGTGGTGATCGGGCACTCATGGTTCAAGCAAGGCGGGCGCACGCCGCAGCTGGATGATGCGTCGCGTTTTCTGGCCATTGATTTTCCGGGCAAAGAGGCATTGTTCGCAACAGAAGGGCTTGGGCCCATCGCCAGAATTTTCCTGGATCACTCCATCCTCACCTATGCTGCGGTTTTGCTCGTGCCGCTCACGGCCTGGACTTTGGCCAACACACGCTTTGGCTTGCGTTTGCGCGCTGTGGGTGAAAACCCGCAAGCGGTGGATACTGCGGGCATCTCGGTGGCGCGGCTGCGCTATCAGGCGGTGATCATAGCGGGCGTGTTGTGCGGCGTTGCGGGGGCCTATCTTTCCACCGCGCTGCAGACGAGCTTTGTGCGCGACATGTCAGGAGGGCGCGGTTTCCTGGCGCTCACCGCGCTGATCTTCGCCAACTGGCGCGCCTGGCCCGCACTTGGGGCCTGCCTGTTGTTTGGCTTCCTGCAGGCAGTGGCCAATTTCATGCAAGGCGTGCATATCTTCGGGTTAGAAATTCCGGTGCAGGTGTTCAACTCCCTGCCCTATGTGATGACCATCGTGCTGCTCGCGGGCTTCATCGGCAAGTCGGTGCCGCCCAAGGCTTCAGGCATTCCTTACACAAAGGACCGGTAGATGCGTGATCTGATTGATGCTGCCGTGGCCGCGCGCAAGATGGCCCATGCGCCCTATTCAAAATTCTATGTCGGCGCAGCGATGCGCGATGAGCAAGGACGCGTGCACGCTGGCGCCAATATCGAAAACGCCGCCTATCCACAGGGCTGGTGCGCGGAATGTTCGGCCATCGCGCACCTCATCATGGCGGGTGGCAAAAAGATCACCGAAGTGGCTGTGCTGGGCAATGGCGATGCACTATGCACGCCATGTGGTGGGTGCCGCCAGAAGATCCGCGAATTTGCGGACAGTGAAGTCAAAATCCATTGCTGCACGGAAACTGGCAAGCTGCTGCAGACCTTCACATTGGAAGAATTATTGCCCGCAAGCTTCGGGCCGGAGCATTTGAAATGAGCACGTTAAAATCCCGCCTTGGCGCGCACCGGCCGAAAGTGGCCATCATCCTCGGCTCGGCCTTGGGCAGCGTTGTTGATGCCGTGCAGGATGCAACAGATATTCCGTATGCAGAGCTTTCGGGCTTTCCTGTGCCCAAGATCTCTGGCCACGCGGGCAAAGTGGTGTTGGGCAAGCTGGGTGGCAAAGAGGTTGCCGTTCTGGCGGGCCGCGCCCATCCTTATGAAAACGGCAACGCCGCTGTGATGCGGCCCGCATTGGAACAACTCAAGGATGCGGGCATTGAAACGCTGATTCTCACCAATGCTGCGGGTTCCCTGAAGGTTTCAATGAAGCCCGGCTCGCTGATGCTGATCACTGATCACATCAATTATTCCGGCATGAACCCGCTGATCGGCCAGCATGGTGACGAAAATTTCGTGCCCATGACCAATGCTTATGATCCAGCTTTGCGCAAAGCCTTCCTGGCCGCCGCCAAGAAGGAAAAGATTGCGCTGAAGCAAGGGGTCTATTGCTGGTATTCCGGGCCGTCGTTTGAGACGCCAGCCGAAATCCGCATGTTCCAGATCATCGGCGGCACGGCGGTGGGCATGTCTACCGCGCCTGAAACCATTTTGGCGCGTCGTTTGGGCTTGAAGGTGGCGGCGATTTCGACGATCACCAATCTGGCCGCTGGCATCAAGGGCGCATCGCCCAGCCACGAAGAAACCAAACGCGAGGGCATGAAGGCCGCAGCCGCGATGCAACGCCTGCTCACACGCTTCTTGAAGGATCTGAAATAGTGCTGCCGCAGGAAGTCATCCGCGCCAAGCGTGATGGCCGCGCACTTTCCAGCGCCGAAGTGAAAGAGTTTATCGACGGCCTGACGCGCGGCACTGTTTCCGAAGGCCAAGTTGCGGCCTTTGCCATGGCGGTGTTTTTCAATGGTATGAGCGCGGATGAAGCCGTGGGCCTCACACTGGCCATGCGCGACAGCGGCACGGTGTTGAAATGGGACTTGCCCGGCCCGGTGTTGGACAAGCATTCAAGCGGTGGCATTGGCGATAACGTGTCCTTGATGCTTGCCCCAATGTTGGCGGCCTGCGGCTGCTTCGTGCCGATGATTTCGGGGCGTGGCCTTGGCCACACGGGTGGCACGCTGGACAAACTCGACTCCATCCCCGGTTACAACACCACGCCGGACAATGATCTGTTCCGCAAAGTCACGCGTGAAGTGGGCTGCGCCATCATTGGGCAGACGGCCGATCTCGCACCCGCCGACAAGCGCCTCTATGGCATCCGCGATGTGACGGCCACGGTTGAAAGCGTGCCACTGATCACGGCGTCGATCTTGTCAAAGAAACTGGCGGCGGGCCTGCAACATCTGGTGATGGATGTGAAGACGGGTTCCGGCGCTTTCATGGAAAAGCGCGAAGATGCGCAGGCGCTGGCCAAATCCCTCGTCAGCGTGGCCAACGGGGCGGGGCTCAAAACCACCGCGCTGATCACCGATATGGATGAACCCTTGGCAAAGGTAGCTGGCAATGCGCTGGAAGTGCTGCATGCGGTTCGCTTTCTCAACAACAAACTCATCGACAGCCGCGTTCATGAAGTGACGGTGCGCTTGGGGATGGAGCTGCTGCTGAGTACCGGGCTCGCGAAGGCAGCAGATGAGGCACGGACGAAATTGGAGCACTCGCTCACCTCTGGCAATGCAGCTGAAATTTTCGCGCGGATGGTGGCCGCATTGGGTGGGCCAAAGGATTTTATCAATGCTCCGGAAAAACACCTGCGCGCTGCGCCCGTCATCAGGCCCGTCTACTCGGATGATGAAGGCAGCGTCACCAGGATTGCCACGCGTGAGTTGGGACTTGCCGTCATCGAACTGGGTGGCGGGCGCAGACGTGCGGATGACACGATTGATCACGCCGTCGGGTTGGACCAGTTGCTGGGCAAGAATTTCATCAGCGATAGGAATATGCCACTGTGCATGATCCATGCGCGCGATGAGGCGAGCTTTGAGCGCGCCGCCCAAATTGTGAAAGCCGCCTATCAGATTGGCGATGGCGCTGAGAGTTGGCCGCCGATATTGGAGCGCGTTGCGCCATGAGCCGGGTTTTCCTTTTCATCATGGATGGCTTTGGCATTGGCCATGCGCCGGATGCGGCGGCCTTTGGCGACGAAGGCTCAGACACATTTGGCCATGTGTGGGAGCAGGCCAAGCCCGCCATTCCAACTTTGGCGCGGCTCGGCCTTGGCCATGCTGCGGAAGTTGCTGGCGGCATAAATCCATTCACTTCCACGCATCCCATTGGGCGCTTTGGCGCGGCCAGTGAAGTTTCAAAAGGCAAAGACTCAGTCACCGGCCATTGGGAAATCGCTGGCGTGCCGCTGACGAAAGACTGGGGCTATTTCCCCGCCACAATTCCGGCCTTTCCGCAAGAGTTCATGGACGCGCTGATCACCCGCGCCGCGTTGCCGGGGTTGCTGTGCATGGGCCATGCCTCAGGAACGCAGGTGATTGAAGATTTCGGCGAAGAACATCTCCGCACCGGCAAGCCCATCATTTACACCAGCGTTGACAGTGTCATCCAGATCGCCGCCCACGAAGAACATTTTGGCTTGGAAAGGCTCTATGATGTGTGTGCCATCGCGCGGGAACTTTCCTATGCGTTGAATATCGGCCGCGTGATTGCGCGGCCCTTTGTCGGCGAAACGGCAAAGACATTTGAACGCACGGGCAACCGCAAGGACTATTCGGTTCTGCCCCCACAGCCTACGTTGCTCAACGTCCTTGCTGATGCCGGCCGCGACGTTTGCGCAATTGGCAAGATCGGTGATCTCTATGCCCATTCCGGCACGGGGCGGGAGCGCAAAGTCTCTGGAATTGAAACTTTGATGGCCACCACTGAGGCCGAAATGCCCAAGCTGAAGGACGGCGGCTTCCTGATGGTGAATTTCGTCAATTTCGACACTGACTATGGCCACCGCCGCGACGTGCCGGGTTATGCCGGGCTGCTTGAACGATTTGACCGATGGCTGGGCAGGGCCATTCATCTGGTGGGGCCACAAGATCATCTTTTCATCACCGCTGATCACGGCAATGATCCCAGCTTCAAAGGCACCGATCACACGCGTGAGCGCGTGCCAGTGCTGTGGTTCAACCCGGCGCAGAAGGCGGGCTCGATTGGCTTGCGCAACACGTTCTCAGATATCGGCCAGACGATTGCGGGGTTGTTGGGGGTTGGGCCGCTTTCAGCTGGGCGCAGCATGGGCTGAAAGAGCCCTCATCCGAGCTCCGCGCACCTTTTCCCATCTTTCGGACGGCAGAAGGCGACAATCTCCAGACTCTGGATGTGTGGCGCATGCTTCGAGGCTTTGCTTCGCAAAGCACTTCAGCATGAGGTCGGAAATTGCTTGTACCTCACCCTGAGGTGCCCGCCACTGGCGGGCCTCGAAGGGTGCGCCGCTCGCTCAATTCTCCCGCTTCAACACGGCACGCAACACATCGCGCACACCGATGGCGCCAGCGAAAGTGCTGTCGTCGTTGAACAGGGCGACAGGCGCCGTTTCAGACTTGTGCATGGCGAGCATCACGGTTTTCAGTGATGTGCCGGGCGTGGCCCAGAACACGGGCACTTCCTTGGCGGCAAAAACCTTTTCAGCTTGCACGCAAGAAACCCATTCGGCCTTCTGGCCATCACGCTCAACAGAAGTGACCTTATTATCCGCGCCAAGCTTGAAGCGCGTGGTCTTGCGGCGGTCGAGCCAAATCCAGCCGCCCTTGTCTTTTTCCAACTCATGGGTTCCGCGCATCACATTCCATGCGGTGAGAACCGAAAGCGGATTCACATTGGCGATGAAGTCGCGCACATAAGGATTGGCGGGGCGCAGCACGATGTCTTCCGGCCGGCCCGATTGCACAATGCGCCCACCTTCCATGATGGTGATGGTGTTGCCGATCTTGAGCGCTTCTTCCAAATCATGGCTGACGAAGACGATGGTTTTCTTCAGTGTTTTCTGGAGCTGCAATAATTCATCCTGCAATTTGGTGCGGATCAATGGGTCAAGCGCCGAGAAAGGTTCGTCCATCAGCAGGATGGGCGCTTCGGTGGCGAAGGCGCGGGCCAGGCCCACGCGCTGTTGCATGCCGCCCGAAAGCTCATGGGCATATTTGCCAGCCCATTGATCAAGGCCCACCAGCTTCAACTGCTTGTCTACCTTGGCCTTGCGTTCGGCATCAGGCACGCCTGCAAGCTCCAACCCAAAGCCCACATTTTCGGCCACAGTGCGCCAGGGCAAAAGGCCGAATTGCTGGAACACCATGGCCACATTTTTCTGGCGGATGCGGCGCAGTGTTGCTTCATCACATGAGACAACATCCACCATCTTATTGCCGTCATTCACTTCGATGGCCCCGCGAGTGACATGGTTCAGGCCATTCACACCGCGCAGCAGCGTGGATTTGCCAGAGCCGGAAAGGCCCATCAGCACGCTGATCTCGCCTTCCTTCACTTCCAGAGAACAAGCCGCACAGCCGAGCACGGTTTTTGTCTTGTCCAAAATCTCTGATCGG
>JAYTIG010000063.1:0-2356 GCA_043731995.1 Hyphomicrobiales bacterium | reverse complement strand
CACCACCACCGAGCCTGACGCGCACTTTGCCCGGCTCAAGATCCAGTTCATCATAAAACACATAGACATTGGAAAGCGGAATATCATGAAAGCGCAACGCCTCGCCCACGCTGCGCCCGCTTTCATTCATGAAGGTCTGGGGCTTGAGCAGCAGCACCTTTTCGCCCGCCAGCGTGCCTTCGCTCATCGCCCCGTGAAACTTTTTCTTCCATGGCCCAAAGCCATGGCGCGCATGAATGACATCGGCTGCCATGTAGCCGATGTTGTGGCGGTTGGAGGCATATTGCGAACCGGGATTACCAAGGCCGACAAACAGGAACATGGCGCGGCCTATAGGATAATCCACCAATCATGACAATGCACCGTCGTGAGGGTGAGGCTATTCACCCGGCCCAGGTGCCAACTGCACATGCCCTGCAACACGCGTCAAGCCCATCGCCAACACGGCCAGCACCAGCATGCCCAAGGCCAGGGGAATGGTGGTGGCATTGAACATCTGGCCGATGAAGGCCCCAATACTGGCCCCCAACACCATCTGCAGAAATCCTTGTGCCGAGGCGGCCGTGCCCGCAACTTCGCCCAAGGGCTCCATCGCCAGCGCACCGAAGTTGGGCATGATCATGCTGAACGTAAAGAATTGCACCGCAGACAAAGCGAAAAACAGCCAGACAGGAAGCAATTGCAGATAACCAAGCAACAGCATCACCGCTGCCGCCGCACCAAACACATTGAGTGCCAGATAGGCTATGCGCCGCATGCCGTAAGTGCTCACCAGTTGTGAGTTGGCAAAGCCGCCCAAGGCTGAAATGGCACCCCCTGCCGCAAAAAATGCCGGAAACCACAGGCCCACCTGATAGATGGAGACATAGATTTGCTGCGATGAAGTAAGAAAGCCAAACAGCCCGCCAAACAAAAGTGATGTGGCCATGATGTAACGCAGCGCCAGGCGGTTTGAAAACACGATGCCAAAGCCCTCAACAATGGATTTCAATCCGAAAGGCCTTTTGTTCTCGGGTTTTAAGGTTTCCGGCAAGCGCAACGCCACCCACAATGTCACCAGCAGGCCCAAACCAGCCATGAACAGGAATAGCCCGCGCCAATCCAGCACCACCAAAAGCATCTGGCCGAGGCCGGGCGCAAAGATGGGCGACAGCATCAACACCATGAAGACTAGCGACATGGTCTTGGCCATTTCATCGCCCACGAACAAGTCACGCACCAGCGCTGTGGCGATGACAGCTGAGGCCGCAGCCCCCGCCCCTTGAATGAAACGCAACATGACAAGGCTGTTGAAATCCGTCACCGCATAGGCGCTAAGCGCTGCAATGCAGTAGATGACCAGTCCTACCAGCAGGGGCTTGCGCCTGCCGTATCGGTCTGACAATGGGCCGAACACCATCTGCAAGATGCCAAAGCCCAGCATATAGGCCGGAAGGACAAGTTGCCGCCGGTTGGGATCAGCCTCGCCAAGGCCAGCCCCAATCTGCTGCAGGCCCGGCAGCATGATGTCGATGGCAAAGGCGTTGATGGCGATGAGGGCCGCAACCAGTGCGATGAATTCAGCGCGGCCCAAACGGCCAATCAGTTTCGGCGATGACATATCACTCTTTCAAATCATAGTGGGGGAACAGCAGCACTTCAGTGTCGCTCGGTCTCTCATATCATATATCCTGCCAACGTGCGTCAGCAACCTGTCCGTCCCCCCCAAAACAAAACGGCGGGCACTGGGCCCGCCGTTTGCGAAAAGTATCGGAAAGCTTACTTCTTCTTCGGCGCAGCCGCAGCGGCCGGGGCAGCGCCCTTGGCACCTGCAGCCGGAGCAGCAGCCTTGGCACCTGCGGCCGGAGCAGCAGCCTTGCCGCCAGCGGCCGGCGCCGCAGCAGCGTCCGGCGCCTTCTGAGCCGTGGCCGGAACGTCAGCGGTAACAGCTTCCGCCACCACTTCTTCTTCCTTGGCCTGGGCCGTGATGGCGCACAGTGTCACGTCATCGCGCGAAGCAGAGGTCACGCGGTCCGGCAACTTGATTTGCGACAAGTGAACCGATTGGTTGATCTGCATGCCAGTCAAATCCACGATGATCTCATCGGGGATGAAGTCTGCCGGGCAATAGAGCGAAACCGTGTGTGAAACGACGTTGAGCACAGCGCCAGCTTTCAAAGCGGGCGAAGCTTCCTGGTTCTTGAAGTGAACCTGGATGTCAACGACGATGCGCGAGTCCTTGCCGAGGCGCAGGAAATCCACATGGGTGATGCGGTCCTTCACCGGGTCAAACTGGATATCGCGCGGGATGGCGCGCAAAGTGGCACCATCAACCTCAAGATCAACCAGCGTGGACAGGAAGCGGCCCGTCTGCACA